>JAPKYA010000103.1 GCA_026394565.1 Methanothrix sp. | reverse complement strand
ATGTTATTCTGGTCTCACACCCTCCGTGTACGATTCAGGCGAAAAGCATACTCTGGGTAGAATCACTAAACACGGTTCAAAGCACATGAGGTGGATTCTAAACCAAGTTGCTCATGCAGCATCAAAGACAAAAAGATCCCGGATGAGAAAAATCTATTACCGGATTATGCGCAAGAAAGGCGAAGGGAAAGCCATCACTGCTCTTGCTAGAAAGATGCTCAGCATAATGCATCACATTCTCATCAATCGTGAAATGTGGAAAGAGGAGGGAGTTAAGAAAAGGAGACTTGATTTTAAGTTCGATAGAAGCTCTTCTTCATCGACGCAGCTTACATGGCTCGACATGTTATTCAAAAATGGCAATGAGATTGGAAAGGCTAAACCGGGGGGTAGAGGCTGATCTCCTCCGGTTTGTTGGTGTGTTTTCATGGAAAAGACGAAAAAGCAAATATATTCCTGGCTATAATTTCATAATTTTCTTTGTGAGTCCTTATGCCTTTGTGGTGAGCGTAGTAGTAAGCACTAACCCCACATTCACAACGCTTACGTCCTGGTGCTCTTAGAGGCCGTTCTTGGCTTTTATCTGAGAGATATCAGCTTCCATCCGGATCAGCCTTTCTTTCAGATCATCTCTCAGATCTGAACGAAGCTCTTTGACTTCATTTGCGATCTCATTTTTTGCATCATCGACCTTCTCAGCCAGCATCTCGCCAATGTTATTGACCTCTTGGCGGACATCCTGGACGGCTTCGTGAACGCCTCTGATGTCCTCACGAGCACCCTTTACCTCGTCCCGAACGCCTTTGATGTCCTCGCGGGCACCCTTCACCTCGTCCCGGACGCCTTTCAATTCCACTACGACCTCTTTGCTGACGACAATGAGGTCTTTTAGCAGGTCTGCGGCTTTGTCCAGGCGCTGATCGGTCTCGCCTCCGGAAACCATCTTCTCGAATCCAATGAAATCTCCCGTGGCCGCGGTGTATTCATTTTCGATGCTCTGTACATCGATTAGAGCATCTTTTATCGTTAAGCAATTGAGGAACCGCTCCAGATCGTTTTGCTCTCCTTCTGCTACTACCTTGACTTTGCCGCTGGGAAGGTTCTGCACATATCCTTGCAGTCCGAAGGCATTGGCCAGGATTACTACATTTGCTCTGTAGCCGGTCTTCTGTACCATGCCCGAGATGAAAGCGGTCAGTCTTGGCATCAATTACAATTAATCGCTTTCAATATATCTCTCTTCTCCTCAAGCAGATGTTTCGTGAGCTGGCGGACACGAAAGCGTCAGGAAAGGGGCAACAGCCTGAGGGCCAGGAGGTACTACTGGAAGAGGCAGCCTTCTGGGCAGGGGGTACAATAGCCATGCGGGCGGCTCCTGCACGGGCGCGCCTGGCCGTCCGTGAGCACCCGGTCGGGCAGGGCCGTGTGGGGCTGCCCGCGTGGCGGTGCTGGAAAATAGGAGCCTGATGGAGGCTTAGGCAGAAGCTAAGATGCGATCAGGCTGCAGAAAGCCATTCGTCTCTGCTGATTCCCGTCTCTTTGAGAATGATCTGTTGCAGCTTAACGCTGATCTTCTCACCATGATGAGGATTGGGGATCATCACAAAGACGCCATCCTTTACCATGTGTTGGTGTTTCGTTCCCGGATACGGCCCTGTGAATCCTATTGCCGCTAATTTCTTGATGAGTTCACGCCGAGAGATGGGTATGAGCTTAATCGACAACGGCAATAGGCTCCTTTGAGGACGCAATTATTTGGCCACCAATGGGTGGAACGGGATAGCCCCATTGCAGGCGAGCTACTATCCATTCCTCAATGACTTCAATGAGATCCATGCGACATTCTTCAAGAGTGTCTCCCACAGCAATCACTCCCTGAAGTCCCGGCACTGTGGCCACGTAGGAACCATCTTCCAGGGTGTCATACTCGGCTCGCATTAAGGCTGCCTGGATGTATTCGGAGAACATGTTGCATTTAATAGATCATTGAAGGGATTTAATCCTTGCCCAGCTTCAATCTCCCAGGAACTTCTTCCTTGTCATGCGGCAAATGGCCAGCACCGGCTCCAGGCACCCCTTGGAGTTGAAGCTGCAGGATCTTCTGCACGACGGCGCGCTCCTGGGCCGGGCCGCCGACAAGCGGCTCTTTGCTCTCTCGTAGCAGCCTTCGGCAACAGCCGTCCCTCCCGGCAGCTCAATTCTCTCTAGGCCGAACTCTCGGGCAAAGCCGTCCACCTTTTCCCTGAACCCCGGCTCAAAGCACAGGCCCGTGTCTATCCTGGCCACCTTCTTCATGCCGGTTCCCTTCAGCATCGCCCCCAGGTCCAGGCGCTTGCCCGATGCTGCGTCCTCCCGGCCCAACTCCATCCAGTTGGATGCACACATGGGGGTCATGAACAGCGCCACGTCCTGGTGCTCGGCAAGAGTTCGGTCGTAGTTTTCGTTTCCGCCCAGGGCGAGGGCTATGCAGTCATCGAATATTATCATATACTGCGGCCTTGAGCTGCTCCAGGTCGGAATGCAGCCCCAGACGAAGCGGGCTTACCACCACTACGAGATCCGCCGCTTTGGGGTGGGCACTCCTGCGAGAAAAAATTCCGCCGGGCCTGCTTTGTCTCTCCTGGAGGTGCAGGGCAATTTGGTCCAGGCCCAGCAGGAGGTGAGGTCGGTTTTGTGCTCTCAGCTTTGCGGAGAGGCTCATGCATTCTCTTCCGTCCACGAGGAGAAGCTCCCGGACCTCTCCATCGGCAGAGAGCAGGTGGACTAGCTCGTCCTCCAGCATCTTGCAGGCGATTATGGAAAGTACGGGCATGGCTTATCTGACTTTGGGGGTCAGGGGATATCAAGATATCCGAAGGCGGATTGATTACCGGCTGGCTCTGGACGGGATCAAAAACACTGATGAGTATGTTATCTCATATATTTCCGGGCAAAGGTAGCGATAAAGGCTGCCCACATGAAGGTCCCGAGTATTGCTTCTAATCCTGCCACCAATTTGAATTCTGTAATTGGCTTGTAACCTGCGTATCCAGGAGTAACCGCAGTGGCTATGCTGAACCATATGTAATCAACGATCGTAGCGTTACCTTTTAGTTGCGATGCAACCGGATCTATTCCCTGCCCAAGCCAATAAATGGCTGCGAAAATTCCAACGAATCCAAGCCAACACGGTCAAAGCCTAAAAGGATGGACGCCGTAACCGAATATCATTTGGATAAATATTAATTCCGGGTATCGGATATACCAAGGCTTTTGTCGCCTTTTGGCCTCCATTTCTCGATAGAAATGATATCCTGCTTCTTCTCTATCTCCGTTCTTCTCCAGAAGGTTTTTGGCTTTCCGGCATATATATTCTTGGTCCTCTTTACGAAAAAATATTGCGTCTCGAAATGTTGCGGAGTAACCATTAAATATTGAATCCGTGAACTTGGCCCAACCAGAAAAAGTTACATCTTTAAAATTGGCATGACCTTCGAATTTAACTCGATTAAATTCTGCAATATTAAAACTAGCCCAGCCAAAATTTGCATCATCTCCGAATATCGATCCCTGAAAGTTGCCATGGTTAAAGATTGCATCAATAAAATAAGATGTAGATCTAAATATCGAGTGAATTAAGCTTGCTTCATCTTGAAAAACGCCCCTATTGAAATTGACATCGCAATCAAACCTTGCATCCCAGAATGTCGCTTGATGAAGAAAATTGACGTCATCAAAAAAGAGAGAACCACAAAAATGGGTATTCATAAATGCTGAGCCGCCACAAAACCTGGTCCCTCTGAAATCTGCAAAACACATGAATTTCGAATCGTTGAAAGTTGCACCTTTGAAGAAAGAAGTAATATAAAATCGAATGGGCTTTATAATAATCAAATTGCTAAAATCAGCGATTCCATCAAAGCTCGAATTATCGATTCTGATGGAGGAAGAAACAAAGAAATTATCTTTATCTTTAGGCAAATCAAGAGTTTTTATGATTAGATCGCCTTTAATTATAATATGATAGTAGTCTACTGGTTCGCCTTTCTCGATCTTGGCAAGTATCTCGCTGGCGAGAACCTCCCTCAAGCCCTGGATATCTTGGGTGCCTTCTGCCATTTTACACTATTTCCTCCAAGGCTTCTACAGTGATCAAGATATATGGTTCTTTGGCCTTTGGCCAAATATTAATCACTCTTGCATGCTGATTACTTTCGCCCCGCACAGATTCCACTTAAATAGCAGGTCGTATTACTATATCGATTAATGACGCGAAACGAAAGACATGTCGTTAAAAATCCGGAAAGCGGTTGGGATGTCAAAAAGCCTCATGCAGAGCGAGCATCAAGTCATGCAGACACGAAAGCCGAGGCTGCGAACCGCGCACGAGAGATATGCATAAACGAAAAGGCTGAATGTGTAATCCATGGCAAGAACGGAAAGATCCAGGATTCCAATAGCTACGGAAAAGATCCGTGCCCACCAAAAGATAAGACGTGAAGGCATGTTTGCAGAGGTAAGCAATTAGCCAACCACGTCCTGAATCGGAAGCTATGATCGGAAAAAGAAAATCTGCAAAAATGCTGCTCGAAGACCTTAGAAAATCTCAAGGAGTTGAGCCTGCACTTGGTCTTCCGCGACCTAATTCGGGTTTAACAGTTCGTTTGCCATGAAGCATCCCTACTCTATTTTTATAATCGGTAACGGAATAGATAAAAAAGAGCGCCGAGGCCTTGATGAAGGAATATGAGATAAGGGACCCAGTCTACGGATTTGTAGCCTTCAATGAATGGGAGAAAGAGATCATTGATCATCCTGCATTCCAAAGGCTTAGGCGAATCAAGCAACTTGCTCTGACGGATATGGTTTACCCGGGAGCGGTTCACACCAGATTTGAGCATTCACTGGGTGTAATGCACCTTGCCACGATAATGTACGACTCAATTGTTAATAATAATAGAAGAATACTGGAGGACAGACTGAGCTACAATGATATTGGACTAAAAAAGGATAGGCAGCTCATCCGGCTGGCAGCCTTATTGCATGATGTTGGACATGCTCCCTTCTCACATGGATCAGAAGAGATAATGCCCATGAATCCTATGAGAAACAAGCCATTCAAACACGAAGATTATACTACTGCAATAATAAAAACTATATTAAAAGATGCAATAGAAAATCATCCAATAAATAGAAGAAATTGCAGAATAGAGGCGAAAGAGGTTGCCGCCCTGATAGAGGGAAATACAGAGATAATTGGCGAGCGGATTTTCTGGAGAGTTCTGATATCAAGCCAGCTCGACGCGGATAGAGGCGACTACCTCTTAAGAGATTCGTATCACACCGGAGTTAAATATGGAATTTACGATCATTCCCGGTTAATAAACACTCTCTCCCTGGGAACAGATCCTGAGTCGGAAGATGTCGTTCTTGGCGTGAACAAGGATGGATGGCATGTTGCTGAATCTGTAGTAATTGCGAGATATCAGATGTTCACCCAGGTTTACTTCCATAAAACCAGGAGAGCTTTTGACTACCACCTCAAGAACGCAATGATTAAGGCGCTTGATGGTGGGAAGCTTCCTGGAATTGAGTCCATCGATAGCTTTTTACGCCTTGATGATTACGTGATGTGGAATCAATTCCAACATCAGCGAGACGATCGTGACAGCATGTCAATTATAAATAGAAATCATATCCGAGAGATCTACTCAACACCAGAGGCCCCCAGTCAAGAAGACGAATCCGAACTGCAAGAAAAGAAGTCGCGCCTTGATAGTGCCGGGATAGGTTATTATGAAGACAAATCCGGAGAGGCTCTGGTATAAACTGGCAGATGGCAGGAACGGCGACAAGGAGATAATGATAATAATGGGTGAAGATGGTGTTGCTCGCCCTCTCTCAAATTTTTCAACAATAGTAAAAAATATGGGAGAGGTAAAACAAATAAGAATTTATGTGAGGCCTGAAGATAGAATGAAGGGCACAATCGAGAAATCCAGTGATAAAGTGAAGGCAGGATACATCCAACCGAAAATATTTTAATCTTCAAGCGAGATGTACCCTGTGAGATCCTTCAATGACACAAATACAACTTACCATGAAAAACTTTCCCTTCGCCGA
>JAPKYA010000117.1 GCA_026394565.1 Methanothrix sp. | reverse complement strand
CAGAGCCTGCGTGAAATCCTTGGAGATCATTGGAGAGGCATCCAGGAATATCTCGGATGATTTGAAAAAGGCGCACCCAGAGATTCCATGGAGACAGATGATCGGCATGAGAAACAAGCTGGTTCACCATTACTTTGGAGTGGACTGGGAGATCGTGAATGATGCCATTAAAAATGAGCTTCCAGAGATAAAATTAAAACTGGCGAAAATATTAATATAAACCCTCTGGCCCGACCGGCCTCCTGCCCACCCTGACAACAGTACCGCAACCCCGGACGGCCCGGCCCACAGGCAGCGGCCAAGAGCGAGAGCCGGAAGCCGGGCAAGGCAGCAACCACGGTCGAGCGGCAACCGGGCGCTGCTGCCCACAGCCCGCAAGAATTGCAGAGATGGAGACTGCATCGGATTCTCTCTGCTAAAAAGTCTCTGTGCGTCCTCTGTGCCTCTGTGGTGAAATCGTTGGTTGTATGGTTATAATTATCCGCTAATAGTAATAACGAAATGCCGCTGTTACCAAAATCCAGCGCCCGAAAAGCTGTTTACTCCGGCCCGACTCTTCCGGGCATCAGGCCCGATCGCCCTCCTGCCCCTGAGCGCGCACGTGCAGGCGGGCCCGCCCGGCAAGCTGCGACGCTAGCCACCGAACGGCCCGGCCCACTGGCGACGGCATAAACCCATGTGAAGAAAAAGTCTATATCTCATCAACGATTATATTCCTTTGATGTTTGCTGAGTACATTCAGGCTGCAATGGATAAGGCGACTTACGAGATCATCGATGACCCAGAGCCATTTTACGGCGAGGTTCCTGAGCTTCAAGGACTGTGGGCAACGGGCAAAACACTTGAGGAATGCCGAAAGAACCTCATAGATGCCCTTGAAGACTGGATAGCAGCGCATCTGGCGTGGGGCTACCCGGTCCCGCCTCTCGAAGGTCATATGATACAGGTCTCGAAGGAGCCGATGGCCGTTGCAGACTAAACTCGTCCCAGTTTCATGGCAAGAGCTAACAAGGCGTCTCAATAAGCTGGGGTGGGACGGACCTTTTCCCGGCAAGAAGCATCCGTACATGCGCAAGGATGGAATATTCTTGCTCATTCCCAATCCACACCATGGCGAAGACGTTAGCGTTGACCTCATTAAGAAAGTCCTAAAAAGAGCAGAAATCAATCGTGACCAATGGTTTGAGGCTGCATAGCTTCATATTGCTTGATTTTTGGTCTACTCAGACCAGGCGATGTATTCTTAGAATCCAGCCTCCTGGAAAAGCCGCCTCATCCGGAGTCTAGCTCTACCTGACCCTCAGGCCCGACCGGCCTCCTGCCCCCTCACACGAGCGCTTTTCGGGCAAGCCAGCCACAGTCGAACGGCAACCGGGCGCTGCTCTATCCATGATTGAAAAGTCGAGGCCCAATTGAACACCAGGAACATGTTTATATTCCAAGATTTTCACAATTGCACAATCATTACTAATGAAGGGTGGCCCCATTGAAACAACAAATTGAGGATGCATGAAGACAAGAAATATTCTAACAATAACGCTCATAACATTGATCGCCTGCGGTCTTGCTGGGGCTGTCCAACTGCCAACAGACCCATATGAAAAGGCGACCGTGCTGATGAACAACGTGCTCAGCGGGGTAGGAATTGCACCAACTGCGAATATCACACCAACTGAAGCGACAGTCGACCTGCCACTTGGGCAAGGAGTATCCACCGGAGAATTCGCAACGAGCCTAATCTATATCCTAGGAGCATACAGCGCATTTGTAGATTTAATCCCTGGAATACCTGATATGCAAGTCAATATCAGAGACAGCGATGGAAAACTGTGTGGGTTCATGAAATTGACACCAGCAATGTGCATACTCCCTGGAGACCAAGGAGTGAAAGCAATGTTAAAAACGATCGTCAAAACGGGCGGAAGCTCAATGAATCTAGGTTGATCATGTTAAAAATGTAATAAATAATGATGACGCGAAAAGGATGCTATCCATGACTGAAAAGTCGTGGCTCCCCAACGGGCGACGAGCTACGAACGCAGCCGGGCAAGGCAGCAACCACGGTCGAGCGGCAACCGGGCGCTGCTGCCCACAGCTCAGCAAGGATAGCGATGCTGGAGACTGCCGGGAATTCCTTTTCAATAGTCTCTGTGCGCTCTGTGAGTTCTGTGGTGGATTCGTTAATTGTTAAGCTATAATTCTATGCTAATAATAATAGCAAACTGCTCTCGCCTCCAAAATCCAGCCTCCTGGAAAAGCCGCCTCATCCGGAGTCTAGCTCTACCTGACCCTCAGGCCCGAACCGGCCTCCTGCCCCCTTGCACGGTCGCTTGCCAGGCAAGCCAGCCCGCCCGTACGACAGCGCAGCAATCCCGGACGGCCCGGCCCACGAGCGACGGGCAGTTAGCGAGACTTAGGTGTTAGACAAGAACTGCTTCAAAGGCTAATAAGAGCGAAAGGCTTTATCTGATCATGGATTACAATTATACTGATGTTTGCAGAGTACATTAAGGCGGCAATGGATAAAGCGACCTACGAGATAATCGACGATCCTGAGCCCTTTTATGGCGAGATCCCTGAGATTCAGGGTGTATGGGCATCAGGAAAGACGCTTGAGGCCTGTCGGGACGACCTTATGAGTGCTCTCGAGGATTGGATAGCGTTCCGCCTTAGAACGGGAAGATCTATTCCGTCGATTGGTGGAGCTTCAATAGCCGTCTCATCGGAGCCGATCAGCGTTGTCGAATAAGCTTACTCCGGTCTCACGACGTGAGCTTGTAAGACGATTGAGGAAATTAGGATTTGATGGCCCTTACCCAGGATCTAAACATGAGGTCATGGCCAAAGGAGACATCTCGATAATAATCCCTAATTCACACCGTGATGATGATATTGGTGCCAGCCTGATAGCTAGAATACTGAAGCAGGCAGCCCTTTCTCGGCAGGATTGGCTAGATTCAAAGTAAGATGTTTTGGATATCCATCTCATCTGGCAGAAGGGCTCCAGCTCCACCTGGGACCCAGACCGACAGGCCTCCCGCCCCCCGAGCGCGCGTGCGAGCGGGCCCGCCTGGCGAAAAGCCCCGCAACAATTGCAGATATGGGGTCTGTCACAGAGATTATTTTAAGCGTCTTTGTGCGTCCTTTGTGCCTTTGTGGTGCCCGTAGTTGCTCGGTTATAATTATCAGCTAATATTAACCTCAACTCGTCATCGTTTCCAAAATCCGGCCCCCTGGAAAAGCCTCCTTCGCTGGACTCCAACCCCTCCTGGCTCCAGGCCCGACCGGGCCTCCTGCTCGCCCTGACGATAGCGCAGCAATCCCGGACGGCCCGGCCCGCGGGCTGCGAGCCCACGAGCGCAGCCGGGAGCCGGGCAAGGCAGCTACCATTGATGGACAACCGGGCAAGGTTAGCCTATCGATGATTGAAAATAAAAAGTCGTGGCCTGCTCCCTTGAGCAAACTTGCCAGCTAACCTAACGGCAAATTATATTTCTCTTCAGTTCCCTTTCTTTCTCCGGTGAAAAAAACATGGAAAAAGAGAAGAGCTTTGCCACCCGGTGCGTTCATGCCGGAGAAGGGCATAATCCCTTCGGCGCTCACGCCACTCCCATTTACCAGACCTCCACCTACGTCTTTGAGAGCGCAGAGCAGGCTGCTGCCGCCTTCTCCGGCGGTCCGGGCTACAGGTACATCCGCTCCCCGCCTAACACCCCGACCCATGCCGCCTTTATCGAGAAGATCTGCTCTCTGGAGGGCGGACCTGCGGGTCTCGCCTTCTCCTCGGGCATGGCGGCAGAGACGGCGCTCGTGCTCTCCTTGCTGCAGAAGGGCGATCACCTGCTCACAACAGATGTCATCTACGGCGGAACCTATGGGCTCTTCTCTTCACTACTCCCCAAATTCGGAATCGAGGTCGACTTTGTGGATACAACGGACCTGGAGAGGGTAAAGGCCGGGCTGCAGAAGAACACCAGGCTGGTCTTTTTAGAGTCGCCCGCCAATCCCACCATGGCCGTAAGCGACATTGGCGAGATTGGCAAGATCACCCATGAGGCGGGGGCCCTTCTGGCAGTGGACAACACCTTTGCCACGCCCTACTTTCAGCGGCCCCTGGCCTTTGGGGTGGACGCGGTTGTGGAGAGCTGCACCAAGTACATCGGCGGGCATGGCGATCTTCTGGGAGGCGTGGCCGTGGGCTCAGAGGAGTTGATCTCCACCATGAGGCGCACCGCCCTTTTAGCGGGCGGCACCATGGGCACGCATGAGGCCTGGCTCTGCCTGAGGGGCTGCAAGACGCTGCACCTGAGAATGGAAAGGCACGCGGAAAATGCCCTGCATCTGGCAAAGTTTCTGGAGGGCCATGCCGCCGTGGAAAAGGTCAACTACCCCGGTCTTTTCAGCCATCCCCAGCATGCCCTGGCCGGCAGGCAGATGAGCGGCTGGAGCGGCATGCTTTCCTTTGAAGTCAGGGGCGGTGTGGAGGCAGGCCGCAGGCTCATGAACCGCCTCAAGTTGTGCAGCCTGGCGGTCAGCCTGGGATCGGTGGACACTCTGGTCGAGCATCCTGCTTCCATGACTCATGCCGTCATGCCCAGGGAGATGCGAGAGCGCAATGGAATAACCGACGGCCTGGTGAGGGTCTCTGTAGGAATCGAGGACAAAGAGGACATCCTGGCCGACTTTGCCCAGGGGCTGGCAGAAATTTGATTGATGGCTATAAAGGCAAGTATCCTTACGAATACTTTGCCTGAGTATTGTACTGCCTCAGTGATACCCCACGTCACAGCGTGTCGGATGGAACTGCAATACAATGAGGGCAGGATCGCCTTGGAATCAACAGCATGAAAGCTCATCTGTATATCCGCGATTGCCATGCACCAATTCGACTATTGGCAGAGGCGCAATTCTCGTCTCATTCGGATTCAAGGCGCAAGGACAGGGAGTGTTTCCATAAATCGTTCCCGGCAGTTCAATCAAACCTCCAGGCAGCCAGTCGTCAACGACCCTTTCGACGAATATGTCCTTGGGCTTTTGCACCAATACAGTTATGTTAGTCTCTCCAGCAAATTGCTCCTTCCCATCTTCAGACTTTGCACTGAAGATTGCCCTGCTCACGATTCTTCCGCTATCTTTGGCGTCCACTTTGTAGCTTATCGTTTTCCTCTTTCCGAGTCCCAAATAAAAGGACCAGGTTAGATTATTCGCCTCGATTTTCTCTGGCTTTTCCGGCGTATCCAATAGCATTGCGCCCGAGGGAAGCTCGCAGGTAAGGTCAAGATTCATGCTGCTTGCTGCGTTGTTCTGGACGGTAACGCTGTAGTTTATCCGGCTGGGATATGCAGTGTACCTGGCGGCCCTCATCAAGACTGATACTGCGCTGTAATTGCATGCGCTCGGATTAATATGGATTGAAGAGTTGTAATGCGATGTAGTGCTAAGCATATCATTATCGTTATCTAGATAGTAGCCGGTGGCCTTCACACGGTTGGTGAGCTTTTCGACCCGCCTTTCAATTCCCAAGACGAGTTCGATGCTGGTTGACTCGCCGGATAGGAGGTAATCGATGGACCAGTTTGCATGGCGTGAGGTCTTTGCGATGGGCTTAACTGAGGACTCTATGAAGGAGGTGCCTGCTGGAAATGCATCATGGACATAGATCGGCCCAACTTCTTTATTTCCATCGTTGAGGACTGTTATGTTATAGGTAGCGATTCTGCAGCCAATGGAATCGAGATGGGCAGTCTCTGTTACCGAAATGTGCGGTTTTCTGTATCTCGGGAAGATCTTTATGGTCGCATTCCTTCGGATAGTGTAATTGCCGGTATATTCCTCGATACTTGTGAGGTTCTCTGCTGACATCCTGAACTCGCCCTTGCCGGAGAAATCTGCCTGTGTTTGGACACTAACGAGTCGAGGAATGATAGTATTCTTCTGCATCTCCTTCAGGTCGGTGAATCTTTCGCTTATATGGCCTACATCCTTCTCTTGGGAGATTAGTCCCTCTCTCCATTCAGCCGACATATTCAGGGAATTCTTCGCATTAACATCGAGATTTACTGGTAAATATACTACTGTCAGGTTCTTGGCAAGATAGTCATTTTCTGGTTTTATAATCTCATCAATGGTAAAATGGCCGCTGCCTTTCTCGTAGGTTCTCTGAACTCCTTTCCTGCTTATCATTTTGTCGATATCGGCAAAGCCCAATCCTGTAGCTGAAGAAACAGACTCGTTAGAAGAGATATCATGGGAGACCTCAACAGTCCCGCTATATCTCTCAAGATAATTGCTGATCTGTGAACGATACCGGATATCTGCCGTTCCCCGAAATTTTGCATCAGATTCGAAATGCGCATCGCTATCATCAAGAATCAGATTATCTGTCTTATTTATTTCTGTGGCATACCTGATGCAATCCAGAAAAGACGTATCCGCCTCAATGCTGGAGCCACTGGTGACATCAGACCATCTGGCATCAAAATTCAGATATCGCTGGTGAGGCAGAGACAGAGTGGTTCGAGTATAGGCAGCCGACTGGTTTGCGCTTTTCAAAGATATTAAATTGTAATCTGGATAACCATCGAAGAGAGCATCCTCACTAATTGCACTTTCCTGGTCATCGGGCTCTTCGCTCTCGTTTACAGAATTGTATTCGGAGACGCCACTGCTCGAATAGGAACCGCTGCCCATCTTTCGGATGGATAATGTGGCGCTTTGTGAATTTTCCATATGCTGTCTTACGTTTGTGAATCCGGTTCCATTCACGCTCTCGATTGCATCGAATTTCAGATTTTCTCTCTCATAATTGATGCTTGAATCCTCGTCTGCATCTAAACCATAAACATTATCATAATGGATTAGAAGGCATACTATTACTGCCAATCTGATCAGATTAGCATATGGGGCGTAGCCGGTTATTTTCATTTTTTCGCTCTGGATAATTCTAATTAGACTTAATAGTATTATAATACTTTGGTGAGCGCAAATGTTATGACAAGATGCACTTCCCGAATTTTGATTTCCGGCATCCTTGTACCCTCCACAGCACAAGATTTATAGGTATAGAATGATGAAACATTATAGTAATCATAGGAGTAACCTTGTGCAAGGTTGACAGAGGTGCGTAATATGAAATGGGCAATTTCGATCTTAATGCTGTGTTGTTTGGCTTGGATTGGGGCCGTGTCCGGTGCTGAGACAACTGCGAATCAGACCGGTGCCTTGGAAGCTATTGAGAATGAGACATCAACCCACATTTTTCTCCAGGAAGGAACTAACGGCAGTTTTATAAAAGACGTGTCTGGCAACTACACTCTGACAATCACAGGAGTGATTCCGTATACCGTTTACTTCTCGGACCGTCCTGCAAGGGATGCCGGCTTTGCAGAGATGAAGCAGTTCCTCGACGGATTCAGCTTCGATCCCAATAATCCGCCCAATGCCGCAATAATGATCGAAGAGGGCAACGAAGAGAACGATATGGTCGTGGTGGAGCTGACCTCGCCCCAGTACGATGAGACAAACCACAAGCTAACATATACTGCGAAGCTCCTCGATGATTATGCGTTTGAATCCGAATGGCCGAAGGACCTGCTCATCAAGGCTGATAAAGCAATTCCGGAGACTTTTGGAAAGGTCTTGCTCGTAATTGATGACTGTCCTTGTTTGCCCGCATTACATTATTGCACATCGTCATGGCAAAACAGCTGCTGGCATGGGTGGCATTCGCAGTCGGGGATCGGGTGTTATAAGTGTGGTGGGTGCTGCTAGGGGCTTAGCATAACAGTTATGAGCATATTAAAAGGATGGGTGAATCGTATGAAATGGATTGTATCAATTTCGATACTGTGTTGTTTGGCCTGGATTGGGGCCGCGTCCGGTGCTGAGACATCTGCGAATCAGACCGGTGCCGCTGAAGCTATTTTGAATGAGACATCAACCCACATTTTTCTCCAGGAAGGAACTAACGGTAGTTTTGTGAAAGACGTTTCAGGCAACTACACGCTGACCATCACCGGAGTGATTCCGTATACCGTTTACTTCTCGGACCGTCCTGCAAGGGATGCCGGCTTTGCGGAGATGAAGCAGTTCCTCGATGGATTCAGCTTTGATCCCAATAATCCGCCCAATGCCGCGGTAATGATCGAAGAGGGCAACGAAGAGAACGATATGGTCGTGGTGGAGTTGACCTCGCCCCAGTATGACGAGATAAGCCATAAGCTGACATATACGGCAAAGAGACTCGATGATTATGCGTTTAAATCCGAATGGCCAAAGGACCTGCTATCCGGGGCTGATAACGCGATTCCAGAGACGTTTGGAAAGGTGCTCCTTGTGATCGACGACTGTCCTTGTTTGCCCGCATTGGATTACTGCAAATCGTCGTGGCAAAACAGCTGCTGGAAAGGATTTTGGAAGAGCTGTGTTAAATGTGGTGGATGCTGCTAAGGGCTCAGAATAACAGTTATGAGAATGTCAAATGGATGGGTGAATCGTATGAAATGGATTGTATCAATTTCAATACTGTGTTGTTTGGCTTGGATTGGGGCCGTGTCCGGTGCTGAGACATCTGCGAATCAGACCGGTGCCGCGGAAGCTATTTTGAATGAGACATCAACCCACATTTTTCTCCAGGAAGGAACTAACGGTAGTTTTGTGAAAGATGTTTCAGGCAACTACACGCTGACCATCACCGGAGTGATTCCGTATACCGTTTACTTCTCGGACCGTCCTGCAAGGGATGCCGGGTTTGCGGAGATGAAGCAGTTCCTCGATGGATTCAGCTTTGATCCTAAAAATCCGCCCAATGCCGCGGTAATGATCGAGGAGGGTGCCGAAGAGAACGATATGGTCGTGGTGGAGTTGACCTCGCCCCAGTATGACGAGACAAGCCATAAGCTGACATATACGGCAAAGAGACTCGATGATTATGCGTTTAAATCCGAATGGCCAAAGGACCTGCTATCCAGGGCTGATAACGCGATTCCGGAGACGTTTGGAAAGGTGCTCATTGTGATTGACGACTGTCCCTGTTTATTCTCTGAAGAGTGCGATTCAGATTGGCATGGCAGCTGCTGGCATCAATACTTCTGCAAACTCTGTGGCGGATGTTGTGGCGTCTGAAATTCACCTCGCTAAAATACTCCAACACAATAGGGCAGAAATCCTTCATCACACTCTTTTTTCCTTGGCCCTACCAATGCAAGCTTTTGTGTCCTGCCGCTGCCCCCCCTGGCAATAGTCGAGGCGCTTCCAGCATTTCAGCAGCTCTGAAACTCCTTCTCGCTCCTACCTCGTACAGCATAAGACATATATGTTCCGAATGATCAACAATTAACATAGTAGTAACCTTGAATGAGTTGGACGGAGGTATGTCATATGAAATGCGCAATTTTCATCTCGATGCTATGCTATCTGGCATTGGCAGGAATAGTATCCGGCACTGAGGCGGGTGTGAATGATACCGGTGTTGCAGCCGCAGCAAATGCCATTGCGAATGAGACAACCACCTATATCTTCCTCCAGGAAGGGACAAACGGTAGTTTTGTGAAGGACGGGTCGGGCAACTACACGCTGACAATCACAGGAGTGATTCCGTATACAGTTTACTTCTCGGACCGTCCTGCGCGTGATGCCGGGTTTGCGGAGATGAAGCAGTTCCTCAACGGATTCAACTTTGATCCAAGAGACCCACCCAATGCCGCGGTGATGCTCAGAGAGGGTGAAGAAGAAGATAGTGACATGATTGTGGTGGAGCTGACCATGCCCCAATATGATGAGACAAAGGGCACACTGATTTACACGGCGTCGATCCTAACTAATTACGAATTTAAATCTGAATGGGCAAAGGACCTGCTCTCCAGGGCCGACAGTTCTATTCCTGAAACATTCGGTGCGGTTTCCTTGGTAATCGATGATTACCCGTATTACCCGTATACAAGAATAGGACCAATAGGACCAATAGGACCGATATAAGTCTGAACGCATCCTCAATCATCTTCTACAAACTGGGAAGAGGAGGAGCTGGCCACGGCTAGGATTGAGGCGGATAAGCTGAAAGAGGCCGTGAAGGTTAAGGACGTCTTACATGAACCTTCGAAAAAGCTCATTCTCCAGTGAGAATTGTCCCGCCTGCCCCGCCGACCCAGGAAGGCCAGAGCAGTTATGAGGAGGGCAGAGAGAGGGGAAGGAATGAGATATCAGAGGGAAAAGACCATCCTTTTTCCCTCAAAGCTCATCCCGCCCTTTGGGAGCGGTCTCTTCTGTGCTGTTCACCTTCTTTACTTTGGCCAGCCGGGCTTTGGTGGCCTTGATGGAGCCGGCCAGGTTGGAGGCGGCGTCCTTTGGGCTCTCACAATCGACGCAGCCCTTCGTATCCGGGATGGCAGAGACAAGGCCTGCCTCGGAATCAATATTCATTGTTAGAGAGCTGTTATTGGAATACCTGTAGACCAGCTCCACAGGTCGGCTGAGCGGCGAGATGGAGTTGAAGATCAGGCCGGATCTAATAGTTTCATTTTGCTCCAGCACCATCTCAGACATGCCCCTCTTTCCGTAGGTGTCATACTCTTTGCTCTCGTAATTCCAGCCCCACTGGTCCTTTAATGTGAAGTTGTCGGCAGCAATGGCAAGCTTCTTTGTGCCGTTATTGGTTATCGCCACATCTAATTCTATCGTCTTCTTATAGGAGTTTATGCTGGACCGAAGCATTCCATAATAGAGCAAGGTCATATTTCCATTGCTGGAGTTGACAAGCACGGGAAAGCGAAGCGAGAACTGCTCTCCTCCCGCTTTGTCCTGGGACAAATCTATAGTCAAACTCTTGGCAATAGTCTCCTTGGGGACGACAAAGCCAATCAGCCGGCGGCCGGGCTGTAGTTCTTTTATATACTCGGAATTGGTTTGAAAAACCCGGTCGTTTCCATCGGTGAGGCTGTAGGCAGCACGAATTGGTGCTTTATCGCTTTCGTTTATTCTGGTCAGGCGAGTGTCTACAACCAGGACGGAATATGAGTCGGAATAAGTGGATCCAGAAAACCCGGGGTCCTTAAAGGAGCCGAAGATGGTGCAGTTTACGACACCGTTGCTCATTTGCAGAGGATAATCTTGGGCGATTACAGGTATTAGGATCATGAACAGTGCCAGAGCCAGCCATCTCATCTATAACATACCTCCGATGTTATGATATATTCTTTTGGGTGCTTCTTGGGTCCAAGCCTTTAATAGAGCGATGCTATTTATCAAGAAAACGCCTGGGAGATTCCCAGGCGGCAGGCGATCAGCTCGAAGAGCCGCCCGTCAAGCTTCAGGCGGAAATGCTCGATGAGCTATTCAAGGCACTGCTTGATGTGCTATTCGTATCGGGTGTCTTTTTATTCAGATCCTCTTTCATGGCCGCTAGCCGCGCCTTGCTGGCTGCCAGTGAATCCTTGATAGAGCTTTTCTTGGTGTCTGTGGTCTCGTTTGCCGGAGCCTGCACTGCCTCACTTTGTGCAGTCTGATCCGGGGCAGGCAGGGCCGCGGCAGGTGCCGGCTGAACTGTGGCCGCGCTCTTTGTGGCATTGGCGCCGTAGACCAGCTCATCTGAGAGCGGCACGTAGTCCCTCTCAAAATCTATGATGATCTGGTTGGATGCCCCATAGTCATATGCCAGGGCTGCTGGACGGCTGATAAGAGAGACGCCGGTAAATCCCAACAATAATCGGTCTGTGCCATTTTGCGGCCCGATGTTCTCAGCATCAAAACCCAGGGTGGGAAGGTAGGGCCAGTGCCACTGGTCCAGCAGAGTGAAGTTCTCCGGGCTGACTATGAGGTCATGGGTGCCGTTGTTCTGCACGCGGACCTGAACTACCATCATCTGCTCATCGGGATTGAACACCCAGTCGGAAATTCCATAGTATCTTAACACCAGGTTCTCGTTGCTGCCTTTGGGTGTAGCCCACCAGTTGATGTAAATGGGCGCACCTCCCAAGGGCGTCACATTGAGGAGCTTGAAGAGGCTGTCCTTGGGAACCAGGAAGTAAACAAGCTGCTTTCCGGAAGAGAGAGGCTTGTACAGGCCAGCCGGGTAGATATTATTATCATCATCCACCAGTTGATATGTGGCATTCTCAGCTCCCAAGAGGCCGACATCGACCTTTAAGATCTCCTGTGTGGCATTCTCATCTTCCAGAGGCGTCCTGCTCGCCCCGAAGAGCACTGCTGTCGCGTTTGCATCGCTGCCCTGTAGCGGCTTAGCCTGGGCAGTGCCGAAGGCCAAAGCCAGCAAAAGGGCTAGAACAATTAATCTCATCTGATACCCCCGTTATATCTATTGCTTGCATTTGCCATTCAGTTATATACATTTTATCCAAGAACTTTTTCCAAAGTAACCGGCGATACCGCCCAGGCTGGGAAACCTATATCTGCCTGTTTCATCATAAGCAGAGACGGTGTTCTAGATTGTCATCGCCTATCCTTGTAACCTGCGGCCTGCCCTATGCCAACGGGCCCTGTCATTTAGGCCACTTAAGAACCTATGTACCT
>JAPKYA010000046.1 GCA_026394565.1 Methanothrix sp. | reverse complement strand
TGTTGATGGGATGATTGGCGAGCTAAGGAGAATATTCATTTTTTATGATATACTTTTAGGAATATAAATCTGAAGAAAAGTCTAATGTAATAATATGACAACTATAAATAGATTAAGTTAATTTAAGCAACACAGCACATTCGGGTGAACATCGACTCTCGCAATGGTGAGGGCATTCGAGAATTAATCGACTATATGGCGGCGATGGGCCTCGCAAATAAGAGAAATTTAAAATTATATTTTGCACCTGTTGAAGCCACAACAGAAGCGTGCCATGCAATAGCAGATATATGTATGCCTAAAGGGGAGTATAGTGCTTTGGAGACGGAGTTGTATCGTCATGGATATGAATCTGGCCTAACTGTTCTCCCATATCCACCCCGCTTTAGAGGGAGCTGCGGAGCGGTACGCCCCAGGAGTATGGTAGTGCTTCCCAATGGAGATATCCACAAATGCTGGCATACGACGGGATTTAGGGAGCGACGAGTAGGCACTATCTTCGATCTGGAATCTATAAACCATGATCCAACAATGAAAGATTGGCTTTTGTGGAATCCTTTCCGGGACGGGCGCTGCAGGAAATGTAAAATACTTCCCAATTGCGCAGGAGGGTGCGGATATAAATCCCTCTATCCAGATGCCGGCAAAGGGGAAGGAGGGAGGCTCCCCTGCATAAGTTGGAAGTACAACATCAATGAGCTGCTTGTCCTCAGGGCGGTTACGATGGGCATTATTTCCATTGGCGACTATGATCCGCAGGCCATTTGTACTCAAGAATGCAGCCTGCAAATTGAGACGGAGCCGGAGAGAGCTGTCAGTCTCTCCGCCTAAATTGAACGAATTAAATATTGATAGAATTATGAAGAGGGGATGAAGACATGAAATATATAGTACAGCCCGTTATCGATGGGGCTACTAACTTCCCGGGTGCGAATCCACAAAAAAAGTACTGGATGGCATCCGTGAACAGTGGTCTTGTAGCCAGCGCAAACGGAAATAGCATACAGATAGTTCAGAGGAAATGGAACGAAAATGATGACCAACAATGGAGATTTGAGCCACTCACCGGAAATGATAATGGCTACTATAAGGTCGTATCTGCCAAGGATGGAAAAGCTCTGAGCTTAGCAAGTGCCGCAGAAGTAATACTGGGCCCCTGGAACGGGGCCGTCACCCAGCACTGGAGTCTGATCAACCTGGGCTTCAGCAAGTTCAGAATAGAACCGAGGAATAAAAGTGGCATCCTGGACATAGAAGGCAGCTCAAAAACGGAAGGTTCAAGAGTTTATCTTAATCTTAAAAGGCCTGCACTGGAACCCGAAAGCAGCATACTCAGCCAGCAATGGTCGCTCGCTGAGATCTGCGAAAACAGACTCGAGGGAACGTACAATAAAAGGGCTATCATTTATAGAGATCCGAATTTCCAGGGAACAAATCAGGAGATTGGTGTTGGGTCCTATTTAACGAAGGACCTCAAGATCGGCAGCGATGCCTTAAGCTCCCTAAAAGTTCCTGAGGGTTTGAGGGTAACGCTCTATGAAAATGAGAACTTCCGGGGAAGGAAGAAGGTCTTCACAGAAAACGCCGTGAATGTAGGCGATTTCAACGACATAACTTCATCGGTTGTTGTTGAGCCGGTGGTCATGGTATATTATAAAAAAGACTACCTGGGAACAAAGCAGTATCTCGGAGTAGGAAATTACAATAAAGCAGATTTGATTGCCGGTGTCGGTGAAGATGCCATAAGCTCTCTTAGAGTGCCGCAGGGCCTAATAGTCACTCTATATGAAAATCCCGAATTCAAAGGCAGGACCAAGACCTTTCTGGAGGACGCGCCCTATGTTGGGCTTGACTTCGATGATAAGACTTCATCGGTCACTGTGAAGGCCATTGGAGTTGTCATCCCCGAAAATGCATTGAAATTCGGCAGCACAATCTCCCTCAAATCGTTTCATGGAAAATACCTATTTGCCAAAGACGATGGATCTGCAATCGCCAATGAGGTGGGGTCCAAGGAAATGGGATTCTTTACCATTATGCGATCGGGAAACACCAAGCACAGCTCTTTTATCAGCTATGGTGATATTGTCAGCCTCGTATCAATCAAGGACAAATTCCTCTCGGTCGGCAGTGACGGCAAGTGTTCCTTTAGCAGCAGCCAATTGGGAGTTAGAGAAAAATTCACATTGATTCGAGCCGGGAGCTCGGAAGATAAGAACTTCGTGACGGCCAATGACATCATCGGCCTGAAGTCCGTGGATAATACATTCATGTCAGCCTGGACTGACGGCAAGTGCAATTTCCCTGTAAAATGGCTCAGGGAATGGGAACAGTGGAAGATGGAACTGGTTGCTCCGGCCGAGGCCTTGAGGTACGGCAGTACTATATGTCTGCGTTCATTCCACGGCAAGTATCTTTCCGTCGCAACCAATGGAACCATGACTGCCGATAAGAGCTGGTGCAGAGAATGGGAGCACTATACTGTGATCCGCTCTGGGAATGCCAAATACAATTCTCTGATCAGCTTTGGAGATGTGATAAGCCTCCAATCCTTCGACGGAAAATACCTGATTGCCTGGCCATTGAGCAATGAAGGAATAGGCAAGTTTGGGACCACTGTCATCAATGATATTAAGAGAATAACCGTTGTCAAGCCCGGGAATGATAAAGATAATAGCATTGTGATATCGGGAGACATCATCGCCCTGAAATCCTACCATGGCACATTCATGTCGGCCTGGCCTGAAGGAAAGTGCACATTTCCCGTGACACTGCTTAAGGACTGGGAGAAATGGACTATTGCATCTGCTGCGGCAGTTGGAGCTGCGGCAACCGGTGGATCGGTATCGACAGGGGGAAGCGGGCCGGGAGCTTGCGGGGCGGCAGCATGTGGTGCAGCGGCGTGCCTTGCCGATTATTGCGGAGGGGCAGCCTGCGCCGCAGCAGCAGGTCTATTCACGGCATGCGGCCTGGCCGCTTCCGTTGTTGCTGTCTGCGGAGCTGATGTTGCTGGCATTGGAGGCTGTGTGGCAGCCGCTTCGGGAGCTTCGGCCTGTGGTGCAGCGGCCTGCGGGGCGGCAGCCTGTTATGTAGCTTTAGGCGGAGTAGGCGCTTGTGGAGCCGATGCATGTGCAGGAGCTGTTTGCACTGCTGCAGCATGTGGAGCGGCAGCATGTGCAGCGGCAGCATGTGGCGGTGATTCCTGTGGAGCAGACAGCGATGCTGCCAACGCCTGCACTGCAAAAGCCGGCTTAGTCAGTGCCTGTCCTGCAGATGCCTGCCTGGCCGATGCCTGCATCATTGACCTGATACCCATCATTCCGGGAATTTGATGGAGAACGAATGATACATCTGGTCAATATGCCCTTTGCATCTTTGACCAATCCCAACCTGGCGCTGGGCCTGATAAAGGCTCAGCTTCAGGAGGCAGGGATAGAGAGCAAGGTGTTCAACCTCAACTTTGATTTTGCCAGGCAGATCGGTTTTTCAGGGTACGAAACGATTGCCCTGTTCAGGGGCGTAGAGACCCAGGTGGGAGAATGGCTTTTTGCCAAAGAGGCGTGGAGAGATAGCTTTGGGCCCTCTGAGGAGGAGTTTGCAGATTGCTGCGAAAGAGAGTTGAGCTACATTCCTAAGGTCCGTGACAAAAAGTCATGGCTCTTAAAGATCCGAAAGGAGGTTGTACCGACATTTCTTATCCAGTGCCTGCATCGCCTTGAGAAAGCAGATGATATTGATATCGTGGGATTTAGCTGCTCTTTTTTTCAGACCATTGCCGCGCTTGCATTGGGGCGATTAATAAAAGAGAAACATCCCCAAGCTAAGCTTGTTTACGGAGGTGCATGCTTTCATGCCGAAATGGGAGAAGAACTAATCAGAAAAGTTCCCTGGATAGATGCTGTTTCCACCGGGGAGGCGGATGATGTTGTGGTCCCGCTGTTCAGGGCATTAAAAGATGGCCATCCTCCATCAGGACTTCAGGGAATCCTATATCGAGAGGGAAAAGATATTTATTTAGGATCACCTCGCTGTCCAGTATCATCGGAAATCCTGGAACGACTGCCTGATCCGGATTATGATGACTTCTTCGAGGACTCGAAAAGAATTGGGCTTTTTCAAGAATCCAGTTGGAGACAGCGCGTTCGTCTGTTCTTCGAGAGCTCCCGAGGATGCTGGTGGGGCCAGAGAAGTCCTTGCACCTTCTGTGGGCTGAATGGAGAGGGCATGGAATATCGAGCCAAATCAGCGGAACGTGTTTACAGAACGCTTGAAAACCTTTCCAATCGTTATCCTAATGAGCTCTGCCAGGCATCCGATAACAATATGTCTATGAATTATTTCAATACTTTGTTGCCAATGCTCAAAAAGAGACCGCTAACGAAAAGAATGCGCCTATTCTATGAAGTTAAGACTAACCTCAATCGATATCAGATTAAGGCTTTAGCAGATGCGGGAATAGTCTACCTTCAACCAGGGATAGAGAGTCTTTCAACTCATCTCTTGAAGCTCATGCGCAAGGGAACATCTGCCTTGCAGAATCTCTTTTTCTTGAAATGCTGCCGAGAATATGAGATCACGGTCTTCTGGAATAACTTGATTAGATTTCCTGGAGAGGTGCATGAGGACTATGCAGAAATGGAAGATCTATTACCTAAGATATTCCATTTAAATCCACCATATGGCGGATCAAGAAAAGTGGAATGCCATCGCTTCAGCCCTTACTTTTCAGGCCAGGCAGGCGAATTGGAAAACCTTAGACCACTGCCCTGCTATTTCTTAATCTATCCGGTCGAAAAGATCAATCCTTACAGTATTGCATATTACTTCGATGCCGATTGGAAGTGTACTCTCGGAGACGAGGCATACGAGGGCATCATTGAGATGACTCAGAAGTGGCTGAATATCTGGAAGAAGCAGGTAGATCTTCCCGTGCTGAAGGTCTATTATCTTGCAGACGGGAGCGCGATTGTTTACGATAGCAGATCCAGTGACCGAAAAGAAATAGTCCTGGATCCATCTGAAGCTAGGATTCTTCAGACAATAGAGGACCCTGTTCACCAAAAAGATGTCCTGGGTTATGAAATTGCTACGAAGGATGAGTGTGAAGATATTCTCGAGAAGTTCGTGGAGATTAACCTGGCAGTAGAAGAGAACTGCGTATTCTTAGGACTTGCACTAAGGCAAGGCACGAGAGATCCACCTCTGGCATCGAGACAAGGATTTCTGCCACAAGAGTCGCAATAGAATTAAAGTAAATAGCTGGAGCCATGCGAAAGGCTTTTATTTCTCTGCGGCCTTTCTTTGCCCGTGGGGTCAGTATGAAGACTGCTTTTGCAGTAGTGGTAGTGCTGGTAGTATGCCTATTAGCAGCGGGCTGCTATGCCCAAGATACGAGCCGTTTCAAGAGCTTGGGCGGAGATTTCGGCAAGAAAGTGATCAGTACCATAAAAGCCGGTGAGACAAAGCCGGCTGATGCAAGCGATAATAAGAGCAGCCTGTGGAGCTGGGGAAATTCGCCTAAGGGAACCCTGGTTGTCGATGGTAACCTTATCGGCGATCCTAAATACACAATGAAAAAGCTGAATGTAGTCAACAATTGGCTGGGAGATTCTCTTGTGGATCCCTACGGCACCACTGCTCCAGCTTATTCCTACACGGATGCCCAGACTGGTGAGCCGGTTAAAACTTATGTGGACCCGGTCACAGGCCAATCCTACTATACATATACCGATACCAAGACGGGAAAACTGGTTTACGTCTACTTTAATCCGGAAACCGGAGAGCCGACCTATGCCAGCTTTACGCCCGTTTCCGGCCAGTACATAGAACAAAAGAAATTCACTCTGCCTCCGATCTTCAGCTAGCTGGGGCAAGGGGTCAAGGACGCGAAAGCTTTTTATCGCTGCGCATTAATGTCAAACTGGTGGGGTCAGTATGAAAACTGCATTGGCAGCAATGGTAGTACTAATAGCTTGTCTCTTGGCCGTGGATTGCTATGCCCAAGACACGAGCCGTTTCCAGAGCGTGGGCGGAGATTTCGGCAGGAATGTGATTGGCACTTTTGAGGCCAATGATACTAAGCCGGCTGCTGCCGGCAATAATAGCAGCAATAGCAACCTGTGGAACTGGGGAAACGCTCCCAAGGGAAGCCTGATTCAGAATGGAAAGCTGGTAGCTGATCCATTTAATACCTGGAAGTCCCTCAATTACACCGATGGCTGGATAGGTCAGGTTGGTGTCGATCCCTTCACAGGATATCCGATCTATTCCTATAAAATTCCCAATACCGGGGAAATCAAGTATTTCTATCTAGATCCTTACACGAAGGAGCCGATCTATGTGGAGAGAAGCAATGCTATTGCTGCTGCAAATGGTGTCAGTAGAACAAGCTACGCACTGCCGGCGGTGTTCAGCTAGAGGACTCAATGGACCGCAGGGCCTGAGGCAGTCCTAATCGACTGATCACCATTATCCAGCATCGGATATAAAATCCAGGTTTAATGTTACTGGCAGCGACTGCTGCCATTAATGCATGTGATAAAATAAAGGAGTGATGGATAGATGAAGTATATTGCGATATTTTTATGCTTGGTGGGCCTTGCTATGGCCGCGGGCTATACCGACTGGCAGCAGGGAGCTGCAGAGGGCCTCAATCTCGGCTTTAAGATGGGTCAGGCCTACGATCAGGCCCTGATGGGAACAAATGTTACCGGCTTCAATGCACAGGTGGATGTCTACAATGCCTGGGTTAGAGAGCACTTCGGAGAAGACCCCATGCTGCTCATGCAGAAGCTGGACACTCCGGTTGACCTGAGCAAACCGGTTCTGATCGCCAACAACACCACCCAGGGCGGCATCGTCCATAAAATCGATGGCATGAACAAGGGCAATGAAGCGAACTACAAGACGAATGATGTGAATCTGCTGCCAGATTCAGCAATAAAGTCATATCAAAATTCTGAAGCCGGCAAAATCGCGGGCGATGGTTACCTGGGCGGTGTCTAGGGCTTCCAGCCCCGCGCCCTTATATTTCTTTCTGGCTTAATTTGCTCTGTGCCTCTGTTTCTCTGTGGTTGGATTCAGCAACCTCGGGTTAATTATCGTCACACACACCAGATCGCGAGGAAACCAAAGTAGTTTATATGATCATGCTATCATAACGATCGTTCCCTGGAGGCGGAGGTTCGGCATATCCTGGAGCAATCGGCCAAGGTGGACATGGCCCAGGCTCGCCAGATTGCTCTAAATATTCGAGAGAGACTAAAGGGCAGGACGTTTCCCGATTCTGTAGAGCTTATCCGCGAGGACCGGGAGCGATGATAATAGTAGTTGACGCCAGCGTGGCTGCCAAGTGGTCGAGACTAAACGCAGCGTCTACGATTGCCTCTATCTGGCCTTGGCCGAGGCGCTGGACGGACGGATGGTCACTGCCGACGGCAAGTTCTTCCAGGCCCTGGGCAGCAGTCCATTGGGCGATCGAATGCTCTGGGTGGAAGATCTGAAACATGCCTAAAAAAAGCCCCCGTCCTCAGAGTAGTTATGCAAAGTCCTGTGTAGTCCCGAAACATATATATTCTAGATCTGCTTAGGGCACGGCCCGTGCATAATCCAGAGATAAATACTGAGACCATAATCACCATAGTAGGTTTTTTGGGAGCTATTTTGCTCCTCTTGGACGTCGTGGTAATCAGATGATTTTTAAAAAATCGATTGAGAAATATTATGAGGTGGGAGAGTTTCAGGAAGGAGGTTTAGGACCCAAACTCTCCACCTCTTGGCAAATTTTTTATCAGCGTGATCGTTGATGATAATCATCTTTCATTTACAATATTCAATCTCATCAGATTTAACACTTTCGGTATTTTAAATAAGTTCATGGCTAAATGTCCAAAATTTTTAATATTGAAGAATTTGATGGGGTGGGCGAAGATTAGAAGTAGCGGCGATTAGAATAATCCCTCTGTATGTATCCGGCTGGAAAAGCAAAAGGAGGCGAAGCAGCCATTGCAGAGCATAAAATCTCATCTCAATTCCGAATATGAAAATGCCCTGATCGTATACGAGAAGATGCTGGCCTTCGAGATGGACCGTGTGCAGCGCAGCAATATACATAGAAAGATAGGTGACAATTGCCTGGAAATCATCAAGCAAAAAAATGATCTAAAGAGCTGCGAGCGCGCCATTGACGCCTATGAAAAAGCTCTGCTCGTTTATACTCCGGAGCACTACCCGATTTTGCGCGCCAAAGTTATGAGAGGCCTGGGCTTCGCCTATGCCGCTTTGGCCGACATCACAAATCGAGCCAAAAACCTCAGGCAGGCTACCCTTTGCTGGGAAGAATCCCTGCCCTTCTTTTCAATAACCGCTGCTGCCAAAGAGCATGCCTCAATTCAAAATGAACTGGGTTGTGCCTACCGAAAACTGGCGGAGCTGGAGAGCCGACGGGAAAACTGCAAAAAAGCAGCAGAGGCCTGCAAAGCGGCTCTTCGCGTCTTTAACCTCAAAGACAGCCCCCTGCAATTTGCGGCAGCTATGGCCAACCAGGGCAGCGCCTATCTGACGCTGGCCCAGGCTGCAAATGCTGCCGATCAAGCGGAAAGCTGCAAGAAAGCCATTCTCGCCTACGAGGAGGCTATCCAGGTTTATTCCCCTGTCCGCTATCCGCAGCAATATGCAGCTATGAAAAACAATCTGGCCGTAGCTTATCTTTCCCTTTCCGAGACAGAGGATAAAGCAGGAAATTGCCGGCTGGCTCTTGCCGCCTGCAGGGAGGCACTGCTCTACAGAACGGCCGGGGAGCAGCCGCAGGCCTATGCCGCCTCGCAGAACAATCTGGGAAATGCTTACCTCGCCTTAGCTGAAGAGAGTGGGGAAGCAGAAGAAGGTGAAGACGAGGATGAGGATGAGAAAATGGATGGGCAAGGGTGCCTGGAAAACTGCCGGCGAGCTCTGGAAGCTTACAGCAATGCTCTGCAGATTTATTCTCGCGAAGAGTTTCCCAGGCTTTATGCAACTGCGCAAAATAATCTGGCCAATGTCTATCTTACCCAGGGGCAGAGAGAAGATAAAGCCGGCAACTGCATGAAGGCCATCCGGGCAGCTCAAGAGGCTCTCTCCGTCTTTTCCCTGGAAGACTGCCCGGAGGATTATGCCGAAGCCAAAGGCAGCCTCTGGCTGGCCTATCTTACCTTAGCCGACATCGAGTATCGAGCCGAGAACTGCTCTCTCGCCCTGGAAGCCTGTGAGGAGAGGCTGCAATCTTACAGGAACTGGGCAGCTCAGCCGCTGCAGTTTGCCTCCTGCTGCAAGGATCTGGCCATCACGGCCACAATGCTGGCGGATATGGAAATATCGGCGGAGGCAAAAGCCGAGGACTGCAAGAAGGCCATCTCTGCTGCTCTCGAGTCTTTGCGGATCTATAGCGTGCAAAGTCACCCCGAAGAGTATGCTGAGGCGCAGATCTTGCTCTGGGCGGCCTATTCGGCTCTGGCCGAGGTTGAAGAAAAGCAAGAAAACTGCAAGAAGGCGATCGAGGCCTGCCAGGCCGCCATTAGAATCTATGAGAGGATAAGCCCGGCAGAGCATGCCGATGCTCTGAAGAACCTGGGCTACAGCCTCATCACAATGGCAGAGATAGAGGACAAGGCGAAAAACTGCCATAAAGCCATCGATGCCTGCGAGCAGGCCCTGCAGTATTATACGCTGGAGACGGCTCCTTTGGAGCATGCCGATATTCTCAGGGATCTGGCCTTTGCTCATATTACTTTGTCGGCGGTAGAGGATAAAGAGGAGTGCTGCAAAAAGGCGCTGAAGGCTTACAAGAAGGCCTTCAAGATCTACCAGGCAAGGTCGGCGGAGCTGGAGAGGCAAGGCGATCCAGGCGCCCATGAAATGAGGAACCAGGCGGAAAAATGCCACCGCTCCATGCATTCATGCAAGGCCATCTTCAAGGCGGGGCGAAAGGCAGGAGCTGTAGCTCCACGCCACGAGAGGCCGCGAGCATGACCGGTTTGACGGATGAGCAGAAGGCGGAGTACTTCCGGCGATCCTACACGGCTGTGGATGGGCTGTGGTTCATGAAGGTCGAGGAGAAGCTGGGCTTTGCCGAGGCCTTGCAGCTGGACGAGGCCGTCTGGAAGGTTCTGCCAAAGATTCAGGCCCGCACTCTCAAGAGGATGATGCATTTGGAAGGCGGCCTGCCGGGGCTGCAGCAGGCACTGTCCGCCCGCCTGGCCCTGGAGGGCTTTGAATATGAGATGGAAAGGCGAGAGGAAGAGGAAGGCTTTGCTGTGATTGTGAAAAGGTGTCCCTGGCATGATCTGATGATAAAGTCGGGGCGCGGGAAATTGTCGGAGCAGGTAAGCGATCTGATCTGCAGGGTAGAAAATTCGGTGTGGGCGAGCGAGTTTTCCGGTGAGGGTGGGGAGATTGGATTCGAGCGAGAGGAGAGGATCTGCAGGGGAGAGGGAAGATGTGTGCTGAGGTTTGGGAAATAGGATAAAAAGATCGCTTTTGGCCTACAGACGATTCTTCCTAAGAATCTACTATGAGAGTGCAGCTCATGTTGCCATCAAGGTATAATTTGATATTGCAGGAATGAATAAGGATAGGAGGGGCACTTTCTAGAAATCAAGTGATTTTCAACTTTTCTAACGACCATGATTGCACACATCTTCCTATTGCCACCAATGTTTGATGCAGTTTTGTATCACATACTAAAATTGTTGTGTTTGAATCATAGCATTCTCTAAATA
>JAPKYA010000051.1 GCA_026394565.1 Methanothrix sp. | reverse complement strand
CTGTTAGAGCAACTTCTGTTGATGGGATGATTGGCGAGCTAAGGAGAATATTCATTTTTTATGATATACTTTTAGGAATATAAATCTGAAGAAAAGTCTAATGTAATAATATGACAACTATAAATAGATTAAGTTAATTTGAGCAACACAGCAGAAGAAGGCGGAAATGGGGGCCAAGCTTGACCAGATCGCCAGAATAATCAATGAACTGGCTAGAAAGAGGCTGAATTCCGCCTGCCATCTGGATCATGTAGGCGCAGAGGGTAAACAGCTGTCGGAATGGGTAGATGATCAGGAAAAACTTCAAAACATTTATGAGGATAGCTCAAAAATGCCTGTGTGGCCTATCAACTATCAGATCCTGCTCAAGTTCCTCACCACCCAGGCTGTGCCTCTTTTGGGCCTGACCGGGTTGGGCGGTCCCATCTTAGATACGATCAAATCTTTATTAAACATCTTAAGCCAGTCGGGAGGGGGGTGATGGTTGATCATCCCTCTTTTCATTGTTGATTTTATGCGTGCAAAAGTGATTGAAGATTGCAAACTGCACGATAGATTGGAAGTATACAAAGATCGAGATGATGCAGGAGAGCACCTGGCCCGTGCCCTGGAGCCATTTCGGACCGCGGATGCCCTCGTCCTGGCCATACCATCGGGAGGAGTGCCGGTAGGCCTGGTCGTCTCCTCTCGCCTTGAGCTGCCGTTTGATCTCCTGATAATAAGGAAGATTCCCATTCCCGGCTACACGGAGTCCGGTTTTGCAGCGGTGAGCCTGGAGGGTGATCTGGTGCTAAACGAGCCTCTAGTCAGAGAGCTGGGCCTCACTCCGGAGGAGATTGAGGTGCTGGCAGAGCCGGTGCAGGAAGAGCTTTTGGCCAGAAACCGCATCTTTCGAGAGGACCGCCCCTGGCCTGAGATTGCTGGCAAGACAGTAATATTAGTGGACGATGGGCTGGCTTCCGGCTATACCATGATGACTGCGGTTCGCGCCGTGCGCAGGCGTAAGCCTTCCCGGATAGTAGTAGCCGTTCCTACCGCATCCGCCAGCACCATCAAGCTCCTTGGCCCCCAGGTGGACACCATCGTCTGCCCCAATATCCGGAGCGGACGCAGCTTTGCCGTGGCAGATGCATACAGGAATTGGTATGACCTTGATCGAACAGAGGTAATAAATTTGCTTAGGTCTCACGGACTTCTGGTCAATAAATAGGTCTATTTTGCCCTTATTTTACCAGATCGCTCCCATAAGTTTATATCTTATAAATTTTAATTATTATTTGAGTTATCAAAATGAACCTGCTCCATTTGCTCTCCAATAGTCAGCCTTTTGAGGAAAGCGCACTAACAATTATGTGATGATATCCAAAGTCTATATCTCCCACAGCCCCGCTGATGAGGATATGGCCCTGCAGCTCTCCCGCGCGCTTTGGCGGGTTGGCCTGGAAAGCTACGTCGCTCTCTATAATCTGTCCCCGGCCCTCTCTCTGGCCGAGCGTGCTTCTTTCGGCCTGCGCAACTCTGAATGCCTGGTGGCCCTGTTAACCGTTAAGGGCTCCTCTTCTCCGCAGGTCTGCCAGGAGATCGGCCTGGCCCGGGGCCTGGATCTACTCATCATCCCTCTGCAGGAGGTGGGAGCAGCGCTGCCCTTCCTCATCGAGCACCTGCGGCCTCTGCTCTTCCAGGAGGAGAGATATGCCGATGCCGTCGGCCTGCTGATCAAGACCCTGCGGGAGCTGTCCCGGCTGGAGTGGCTGAAGGTGGCCTGTCCCAAATGCGGAGAGGAGATGACGCAATATCTCACGCCCCAGGAGGAGGTGGAGGAGGCGCTGGCGAAGGGCACTTTCTTGGAGACGATCTGCAGCTACTGCCAGAACAGGATCCGGCTGGATGCGAGGACGTTTGAGTCTATCTAGGAAAAGTACCAGACAGAATATGTACAGTAATTTCATTTTTAGTGAATTGAGTGGAAGAGCTCATAAAATTTGGATCAATCAAATCGATCTCAAACGGCATACGATTCATAAATCATTATTATGTCTTTATATACTTTTTAAATGCAAAAATGCTAAATTATTTATAAGAATAGAGGGGAGTTGACTATAATTATGTGAGTAGGTGGCTGAAATGGGCGAAGATACCGAACAAGTGATGACGTTATCTCAAAATGCAATTCTTAGAAGAATGCGTATGCGTGACAGCAAGGTTCGAATAAGATGGGATCACGTAAATAAAGCTCCCGCTCAAATCACAGGGAGGCTTGCCGATCCGGTTCATGGCTCAGACCGCCTGCTGCCGGACGCTGCTCTCGAATTCATAGAAGATAACAGAAGTCTTTTTCGCATGGAAAGCCCAAAGGCAGAACTCAAAACGGTTGATCAAGTAGTAGATGGCGAAGGAAATAGCTGTGTAGCCTTTCAGCAAATCTACAAAGGCCTTCCCGTGGAAGGTGCCAGCATGCGGGTCCAATTTGATGCCGAGAAGTCCATTTCAAGGGTCTCCAACAAGTTTCTGCCCGATCTGGACATAGATACTACTCCAAAGATCACTGCCGATCAAGCGGCAAAAAAAGCCCTGCAGGATGCAAAAGAGGGGAAGCTGGAGGACCGCTTTGTTCCCAGATTGATCATCTATCAACGCAAAGGAAAGCAGTTCCTGGCCTGGCGCATACATGTAGATGATTTTGAAAACGACAGAGAGCTGCATTATTTCGTCGATGCTACGAACGGAAAAATCATCCATCGCTACAATGCCTTGATGTTGGGTCAGGGCTCCGGTGTTTATTCCGGAAGCGGTGCCCTGGTATCCGTAAAGGAAGGAACGGACAATAAGCTTATCGACAACACCAGAACAGCCACCAGCGGCCCGGCCATCAAGACCTGTGACATGGACGGCACATCCAGCACTTGCGGGGACTCCAGCATCAGCAAAGACAGCAATGATAACTGGAATGACTCCACCAGCACTCCAAGGAAGAACCACCAGGGTGCAGAGGTGGATGTACATCGCTACATGGGCATCGTCATAGATTATTACAAAAATAATTTTAACTGGAATAGCTTTGACAACAACGGATCAGCCATCTTCTCGGGGGTGCATCATAAGAGCAATTACAACAACGCTTTTTATCGCCCCTCTGAGAAGAAGTTTTACTTCGGCGACGGCGATAACAGTTCCTTCGGGTACTTTACCGCCAAGGATATCATAGCCCATGAGTTCACCCATGGGGTCACTGCTCATACTTCCCGCCTGGGCTATCCGGATGATCAGGCCGCTGCTCTCAATGAAGGATTCTCGGATATCTTTGCCATGTTCATCGATAGCGATGATACGGACATGGGCGAAGAGATCACAACGCCATCCATTCCAGGCGACTGCCTGCGCCGCCTGAACAATCCCGCAGATCCGGCACTTGGCGCAGACTTCCGCATTCCCAATCACTGTGTAGCTGCTCTCGACTCCCTGGGAATCGGATACAAAGACACCGTTTACAACTCAGCCGGAGACATAATAGAGGGAGACCCGCATGTGAACTGCGGCCCAGTCATCTACGCCGGCTACCTCCTGCTCATGGGCGGGACCCACCCCACCAGCGGCATCTCTGTGGAGGCGGTCGGCTATGCCAAGACCGCTCAGATCTTCTGGCATGTGCAGAAGATCGGATTGAACAGCAACTCCAATGCCACATTCATCGAGTGCAGGGAGGCGGCGCTAAATGCGGTTGATTCGCTCTACAAGAACGATGCCAACTACCTGCGCATTTTGGATTCGGTTAAAAATGCCTTCACTGCCGTGGGCATTGGCCCGGACATTTATGTGAGGGACAGCCTGAACGATTCCGGTGTTGTGCCCTCTCTTGGCAGCCTCTGCGAAAGCCCGGATATCATTGTGCGCAGCGCCCAGGTGACGAATCCGGCCGGCACCCTGGGGGACATGGGCAATGCCAGTCTCTCCGAGGATGTGGAATACGGCCAGATCAACTACGTTTACGTTCGCTTGCAGAATCGCGGTGCAGTAGACGGGGATGTAAATGTTTCCTTGTACTGGTCGGCATCAACCACCTTTGGCGATCCTTCCCAGTGGACTGAGATAGGCCAAAGCCAGGTCTATAACGTTCTGCCGGGCGCGGTCACTTTCGTTGAGTTTCCATGGCCGGCGAACAAGCTTCCTCCTGTAGGCCATTTCTGTCTGGTCTGCGAGCTTGACGACCCACTGGACCCGGCACCAGATAAATCCCTCATCAACAGCGGATCGATGTACAGCAAGTTCATTGCCGAGAGCAACAACTATGCCTGGAAGAACATCAATGTAGTTGATTTGATGCCTGCCGGGCTCACCGGGATTGAGTTTGATATTCACGGCAACGCCGGGGAGAATTCGGATATCGTCATTGAGCTGGACCGTCTGCCTGAAGGAATGGATGCCAGCATCAGGATCCTGGCCAGGATTTGCGAAGGAGCGGAGTTCATCAACATGCAGTTTGACAAGGTGAACACGCGCTACCGCTACTACAAGCTGACTTCAGGGAGAATTTGCACCATTCGCCATGCTGCCTTCCAGAACAACGACACCTCCACGGTGAATGTGTATCTGAAGATGCCCGACACCCCCAATGCCACTTATGAGGTGTCGGTATCTCAATATGTGAATGGTCAGAGGGTGGGACGGGTCACATCGGTCTTCAATGTGCTCGATGAGAATGATTTCTCCTTCATCGGCAATCTGAATACTACCGAGGTTCACAAGAAGGGATGCAAATGGATTGGAAAGATGTCTCCTCAACACAAAGTTGGATATCGCAAGCTCGATTATGCCCATAATGACGGCTACGACAACTGCGCCAATTGCCTGGGAGGCTCAAAGCGCTAGCGGCAATCGGGGCAGAGAGGGGCGCTCTTTGCCTTCGATTCTTTTCATTAAAATGTCATAAATGCGGGGAGGAGATGACCCAGTATTTCACGCCCCAGGAGGTGGTGGAGGAGGCACTGGAGGAGGGCACTTTTTTGGAGACGATTTGCAGCTACTGCCAGAACAGGATCCGGCTGGATGCGAGGGCGTTTGAGCCGGTGCAGTGATGAGAATCCTCCTTCCGGAGCCAAGAACTCAGGGCGAGACGGCCTTTAGCCCCGGCACGCGCCGGAAATGGCGATCTCCCGAAACAATTGCTGCCCCGTTGGCCAAAGCAATAGATGCTATCAGTTCATCAAAGTCACCGATCGCCTCGCCTCTCCTTCTCAGTTCGACAGATAATTCTCCGAACATCTCGTAAGCGTCTTCATTTATGGAAAGGATGACGAAAGCATCGAGCAGCATCTTGACATTTTCCAATCCGGCCTCTGACTTGGTGGGACTATAAACTCCCTTGTAAAGCTCCAGCACATTTATCTGCGTCGTGCATAGCGTTTCGCCCATCTCCTCCAGCACCCGGATCTTTCTCAAGGCTGCTTCTTTTCTGTGAAGCGCATCAATCAGGACGGAGGTGTCGATTACTATCATTACACCTCAACGTTGCGCAGTTTGGACCGGCGCATCTCAATAGAAGCAGCTTCAATTCTATCCGCCAGCTCGTCATCTCTGCCGATCTCGTCCAGGATCTCGGAGAGCTTTCTTTTGGCAGGGAAATTGTGGAGGATGGCTTCAGAGAAGCTCTGATTCTCGCCTTTCCGGCTCTTGAGCCGCTCGTATGCCTCTTCGGTTATAGTTATGGTCTTGGTGGACATTAGCAATGTACGTGTATTTACTTGTATATCGGTTTTTTCCTGCATGGCTTTTAAACAATGCCCGGTCTGCGCTGGCGATTTGGTTGAAAGAAAGTTAAGAGATCTTGCGTGTATGTGTGGGGGCCAATACAGCGGTTCTGAAGGTCTGGGCTGAGGTCTGCCTGCGCTGCAAAGAGAGACTGTACTCGCAGGAGATTGTGAGGAGATTCGAGCAGATCAAGGCCAAGCTGGAGCGCCAGGAAACCGAGGAGTTCAGGGCGATCGGAGTCTCATACCATGTGGCGCAGTTTCGGAGAACGATCCATCGACGGCTAGTGCCGCCGCTTCCGCTGCCCGTTTTGGCTCATGCGCACCTGGAGTGCGGATGTTGCTGGTGGGCTGAATTGCCGACATCACAAATCACAATTCGGTCGATTGAAAGCCTGTTTGCAGAAGTCTAATATATGTTGGTCTAAACATTTCAACGAGGCTAAAGTTTGAAAATCCGAACCGTCATTAAGCTGGTAGAAGTGGATGGATGGTTCCTTGACAGAATAAAAGGCAGTCACAGACAGTACAAGCACCATTTTAAGAGGGGCCTGGTGACCATCTCAGGGAAACTGGATGACGAGGTTCCGAGAGGTACTTTGAATAGCATACTGAAACAAAGTGGTCTTAAGGAGGTCGGGAAAGATGACTAAGTATCTGATCATCATCGAAAAGGCTGAAAAGAACTATGCAGCCTACTGCCCGGATTTACTGGGCGTCATAGCTACTGGCTCAACGAAGGAAGAAACGCTGGAGTTGATGAAAGAGGCAATAGAATTTCACCTGGAAGGAATGAAGGCCGAATGCCTCAGCATACCTGAGCCAACTACGATGGCTGCATCCGTAGAAGTGAGCGTTTAATATATACCTGGTGGCGTAGTTTCGGAGAACGATCCGTCGACCGCCAGCGCCGTCGCTCCCGCTGTTCCTACGCAAAACTCAGGACGAGACGGCCTTTAGCCCAGGTACGCGCCGGAAATGGCTGTATCATGAGACAATTTTTTGTGGGAACTGGAAACCGGTATAGTTGAGGATGGGTGGCCAAAAATTATGTGAAAAAAATTAAAAAAGATCGATCGGCTTTGCGTCCCTACTCTCTCTGACTATCTTCATCTCATTAATGTTTATATTATCTCCCCAATCGTAACCGTTGCAGTCTACTATCAGATAGATTCCTCGGTTTCTGTGTGCATCATCCCTCAAGGAAATCTGATCTTTGGTCTCTCGCAAATCTAGCGAAGGAGCATATATATTATAAGAGCCTAATGAGTTAGCACCCAGCATTGGCGTAATAATAACATTAGTCAAAAGACTCGTCCAATCAGACAATTCGGCCGAAAAGTTGAGTGTATCTCTTGGATCTATGAAATAACCACTATTCGTCATGTCGCCTGTGAAGTCTCCAATAATTTTCCCCCCTCTGCGCGGCCCTATTTCAAGAATCGAATGGGTGTCATCGAAATACCTTGCATAGCCATTAGTACTTGTCACCGGACTTGGGAATTTGACACGATACTCCTGGCCGTCGATTTCTGCATGCCATTCTGCATATGGCGCCCGGGCCACGAAGTCGTAGGCGATATTGGTGACATTAACCGGTGCTATTTTCGTGACTTCTCCTGATGCATTGCCGGCCATAAGGATATATCTGGTATCCCTTTCTACAGTCACTCTTCTGCTGCCGCAGCTTGCAACTTCGCCGATATCAGGATTAATGGATACCCGGTCCGCTCCGGTTGTATTCCAGGAGAGCATAGATCCCGTACCACGTACAATCGAGCTGGGGCTGGCTGTAAAATCCTCTATTTCAGGGAATTTATTTCTGACATTTACCAATGTTTCTGAAATAGCGAAGTTGGTGCCGTTGCTAGCATTTAATGTATAGACGATGGTCGAATTGGGAGTTACTACCCTCGACCCTGTATGATTTTCTTCCCGGATTCCATCTATGCTGACGTTTTCCGCATTTGTCACATTCCATTTTAGTGTCGCCTTACTGCTTTTGATTATATTCGGGTGGTCCACCTCAAAGCTAATTATCTTCGGGCAGCTCAAGTCTACTGCCAGCGTTGAATTGGCAGTAGAATTTTTTGTGCTGTTGTATATGTTTAGCTTATCCGTTTCTATCTTCGCTATAAATTTATAAGTTCTACCGTCTTGGATTTCCAAAATGACTCCATTTTTTATATCGTTAAGTTTTAGAGTAAGAGAATTATTTCCGGCATATATTTTAATGGCCTTACCAATATCGATTTTTTCCAATGTTGCTGTTTTTATCCAATCAATATCAAATTTTCCTGCTAGAAATTCTAGGAGTCTCTCGTTATCTTTTCCTGGAATTTCATCCCAGCTAAACACATACGTGCTGTTTATGGCAGTGAGATTATAAGTAGTGCTCTCGTTCCCGGTTACCTCCCTCACTCCCGCAGGCGGCACCTCACCGATTCCGTGATCTATGGTTACGTTTGATGCGCCTACCACCTTCCACTGCAATGTGGCATTGCTTCCCTTGCAGACCTTCTGCGGCTCGACCAGGAATTTTTCAATGGCAATGCAATCCTTCACAACCACCTTCACTTTGGCTACCGCATCTCTATCATTATTTGAAGCGGTTAATTCGTATGTTGTATTATTCCTAGGAAATACCTCAATAGATCCATTTAGCCCTACGGAATGTATGTCCGGTTCAATAGTTACTTTTGTTGCGCCGCTCACATCCCAGCTCAGAATTGTCCCCTGTCCGGCGCATATTGCAGAGGGATCAGCCCTAAATGGTCGGATCTTTATCGATTCTTGTGCTAAGCTCTCCGAGGCCATAAGGCCTATCAACCCAAGTAATACTATTACTACCACAATTTTGTATGACATGTCTAGGTCCTCCATTAAAAAAAGGTTATCGGATGGCTGTTTAGCCTCTTATCAGCTTCAGATCCAGCCAGACCGCCCAATCCTGATCCGCGCCGCCATTGGCCAGAGTCGCCAGGGCTATTTTCACCTTCTTCCCCGCATACCTATTCAGATATATGTCGAAGGTTTTTATTCCACTCGAACACTCGACCGGTGTTTCAGAGATAACTACGGCATTTTCCATCTCAGGGAATAGGATTATTTCGAAGATCACATCGCCCCAACCGGCATCTTTCTTCAATGCTACCTTCCCATAGATATGATCATCCTCTTGAACGACATAGTCTCCCAGATCATATTCTCCTTTTATCCATCCGTTATTTCTCCAGCTTGGATGGGTCCAAAGAACTCTCTGGGCAACGCTATCATCGCATAGTCTAATATTATCCATCCATGAAGCAGAACCTCTGTTATCCGTGTCCGATCCTCCGAAATCGATGGGTGTGGCTTTTTTGCCGTCGTAATAATACCAGTTAGCTTGATTGGCGTTGGGAATGAACTCGTACAGAATTGGGTTCACATCAACCGATAATTGGGGCACGGCAGGTCCTGTGGCAGAGCCTCCTGCATTTGTGGCAAGAATGCTGTAAGTAGTAGTATCTCTAGGTGTCACAACAGCAGAGCCGTTGAGATCTACTCTTCCCGGCTCAGGTGTTATGAATACATCGTTTGCGTTGGATACATTCCAATAGAGCGTAAGATTCTCGCCTCTCTTTATCTTGGTTTTATCGGCTTTGAAGTAGAGCAATTCAGGTGGCCTCTTTATCACATTTATCGTCACCGTGGCCGCACTGCTGTTCTCTCCGTCCGTTGCATTCAGGAAGTATGTGCTGTTCTCCTTGGGCGTTATCTCTATTGAGCCGTTTAATCCCACCTCTCCGATATCCGGCTTGATTGTAACATTGGTAGAGTTGGTAACAACCCAAACCAATGTGGCATTCTCTCCCTCATATATCTGGTTTCGATCCGCGTTGAATGATATGACGGTCGGATAGTAATTCTGTGCCAGTGCTAGGCCGGTCAGGGCCAGACAAAGCAAAATCATGGCTGCAATAGAGCCACCTGACAATCTCCAGATATTGAAGGATCTGGAGGAATTATATCGCTCAGCAATTTTTTCCATAGACTCACCAATTAATTTTTTATTGATTCCATTAGACTGCGTCCTTTTTTTGCCGCTTTTAGAAATGCATCTTCATTATTATCATCATAGTCAATCGTTGTAGTAAATAAACCTTGCTAATTAAATATTATTCGTTTTTTTTTCATTATCTTTTCTTAAAATATCATCAATTCTTTATTTAACATTTTCAAATTTTTATCCTACATAATTGATATTTTTGTTAATGTTTAAATGTTTATTATTTATAGTTAAGATCAATCCCTGTCTCCCAGACCATTCCTGCGAATACGGAATTGACCGGGGCATGTAACATCATCATATTTACTGCTGTGTCGATCAATTTTAATAAGGTCTTTTTATGATTGTCTTGTTAATTTTTTCGTTCTAAGCATTTATTAATATATTGGCAAATTTAAATTTCAACCCTACTTCATGGAACATATTTTCGGTCTTTGTAGCAGAGACAGATTCCCCCATGATTCTTTTAACAAGCGAAAACGCGCCTTCGACGGCCCAGCGTTTTCCATAATCATATTTCTTCTTCCAGGATTTATATCCCATTTCCAGGTACTCGCGAGCATGTTTTGCACGCAGCGGAGATCCTCTTGCTTTGGTAGATGTATTCGATCTTATTTTAATAGCAGGCATGATATTGTTCTCTGCAAGTTTATTGAATGCCTCCCTGGTATCATAAGCGCCATCTGCATCCGCCTGCTCAATTTTTCTGCCATGCAGAATCTCCTTCGACTGATCGATAAGTGGGCCGAACATCCTGCTATCGCCCACTTTTTCGTCTGTCACTTCGATACCGACGACCTCCTTTGTCTTAACGTTTACTGCAATATGAACTTTAATCCATCCTCTATGCACTTTCCAGACTTCTCTCATCCACTCGCCACGGTTTGTTACCTTTATTACAGAGGAGTCTATCGCGATAACAACAGGTTCGTTACTCTCGACTATAGTGTCTGACAACTCGAGATCTAATTTGGTGCCCCTTTTCCAGATAGTGGTATAATCAATCGGCTGAATCGCTGGGATATAAGTAGATAATTTTCGGACCATCCCTTCAAGCGACCTATATGATGCATTAAGAATAATATGCAGCATCATTAAATGCTGGATGAATGGTTCTGGAAATTCGTATCTGCGTCCTACTTTACCCTCATTCATCTGAGCGATATCAGTTGCCCAGCTATCTAAAAATTCAAATGAGAAATACAACTCACCGCGGCGCACCAGAATATTTACCAAACCTTTTTATACCTCCTCTCTCTTCAGAGTAGGGAAACCTGATGACCGGACACCGCGAGAGAGCCATCCTTATCCCGTCCTCTCTCACCATGGAGAGTAGGGATTCGCGTGTCAACACGCTCAAGGTTGGCCAAATCGCCCGGGCAGCAGCAGTCTTCCAGATGAACCGCATCGTGATCTACCGAGATCCCGAGCGCAATGACTCGCGGTTCATGGCTATGGTGCTGCGCTACATGGAAACGCCGCAGTACCTGCGACGGATGCTCATCCCGCGCAGGGAAGAGCTATGCCATGTCGGAATGCTGCCGCCGCTACGTACGGCTCATCATCCCATAAACTCAAAATCAGAATCGCTCAAGATTGGCGAGTTTCGCGTCGGAGCAGTCGTTGAAAGCGTCGGATCTGATAGCGGCGTCTGGGTGGAAATCGGAATCAATCGCCCAATTCCCCTTCGTACCGAGGAAAAAATCCCGGTGGGGCAGCGCCTTAATGTCAGAATCTTTTCGCATGAACCGCTCGCCGCTGAGCCTGTGGACCCGAAGGATATCCCTCATTACTGGGGATTTGAGACCGAGATAGTGGAGAGCCTGGAAGGCTACCTGGCTGCATTGCATGAGCGAGGTGGCTGCGTGGTTCTTACCTCCCGGTACGGAAAAGGCGTGACGCCTGAAATCCTCTCCCAAATGGGTCAACAAGGCCACAAGCGCGACCTTGCGGTGGCCTTCGGCTCACCGGCACGAGGCGTAGACGCATTCTTGAGAAAGGAATCAATGGATAGATATGAAATGATCAACACCATTCCGCATCAAGGAACTGAGACGGTTCGCGTGGAAGAGGCTGTCTTTGCCACTTTAGCCCTGCTCAACCTTGTGCGCTTGGAGGACTAAATGGCTACAATACACCGACCAAGACGAGGTTCGCTGGCCTACAGCCCGAGAAAGAGGGCCAAGAGCGAGGTCCCAAGAATCCGAAGCTGGCCCGAGGAGGACAAGGCCAGGATGGCAGGCTTTGCCGGTTACAAGGCCGGCATGACCCACGTCATGATGATCGACGACAGACCGAGGAGCCTCACCGAGGGCCTGGAGATCTCCATGCCCGTAACCGTTCTTGAGGTGCCCCCCATGAATGTGGTGGCTGTGCGCGCCTACGAGAACTACAACGGCGGGCTGCGCCCCGCGGGCGAGGCCTGGTCCGAGAACCTGAGCCCCGAACTGGCTCGCGCTCTCACCGTTCCCAAGAAGACTCACGGAACCTCTGCCGACGCTCTGCAGGCTCTGGGCGACGATATCGTAGATATTAGAGTACTGGTGCATACCAACCCCACACTCGTAACCGGAATTCCCAAGAAGGTTCCAGAGCTCATGGAGATGCCCATCAACGGCGGCTCCATGCTGGATCGTCTCGCTTTTGCCCAGAAGCTGCTGGGCCAGCAGGTTCCAGTCTCCAGCGTCTTTGAGCTGGGCGATCTTCTGGATGCCTCCGCCGTCACCAAAGGCAAGGGCACCCAGGGTCCAGTGCGACGCTGGGGAATTGCCATCGCCAAGAGAAAGCACGCCCGCACCGGCAAATTACGGCACGTGGGTAACCTCGGCCCCTGGCATCCATCCCATGTCAGTTGGCGCGTTCCACAACTCGGCCAGATGGGCTACCACCAGAGGACGGAGTTCAATAAAAGGCTCATGTTCATCGGAACCGACGGCACAAAGATAACTCCGGAAGGCGGATTCCCAGGCTATGGCATTGTTCGCAATCAATATGTTTTGATCAAGGGAAGCGTTCCCGGTCCCATCAAGAGGCTGGTCAGAATAAGACACGCCATAAGACCCGGAAAGAACTTCGTAAAGGCGCCGGAGTTCCTCTACGTAAGCCAAGAGTCCAAGCAGGGGGTCTAGATAATGCTGGCAAATGTCATTGATATATTGGGAAATGCAAGCGGCCAGATTGAGCTGCCTCCTGTGTTCGAGGAGGAATA
>JAPKYA010000052.1 GCA_026394565.1 Methanothrix sp. | reverse complement strand
TATTCTTGACGATAAAGGATATAAAAAGTCCGCAGACACAATTGACAGATTCCGATTCGACCTTTGGAATTACAAATCATTTCCCAGATCTCACTGGAGAAGGATCCGAACTACTAACGGCCTGGAGAGAATCAACAAGGAGCTGAAACGAAGAAGTCGCGTATCAGGGGCGTACTCAAATGATCAATCGCTCCTGAGAGTAGCGGTTTGCATAATGATGGATATCAACGAGGATTGGATAACCGGTAACAGGTATTTATCCTTGGAGGAGTGAGTTGAATCAGGATACAGGGTCACTGCGAATTTACAGCAAACGCGGCACGCTACCGGCATTTTCATAAAATCTATTAAAAAATGCCATAGAACTATTTCAGAAGAGCTGAGCAGCGAGCCCATAGAATCGATTATGCTGAATGAGATAAAATGGAGCTGCAGGCCTGGCCAGTCCTCAAGCCACATATCTCCGACTTTTGCCTCCTCCTCCTAATGGCTGGCGTTCTTGAAGGAATGAAGGACTAGTCAGGCTATAAGTCTTTGGGAAGCTGAGGATGGATGAAACCGGATACGGGGTCTCATGAAATATGAATAATAAGGAGGGAGGAGAAAGTCAATTGGATGTAGGAGGGAAAAACTGCCATCGACTTTCGCCAATACACAATACGTCAATTGCCGAGATAAAAGGCTTTCGCTTCAATTTTAGAAAAGACCATCTTCAACCCAAAGAAATCATCAAGAGAAAGAGATATCAAGATACAGGCAGGCCAGCGCCGATCCACAGCGCCCTAATAGGCGGAGCCAATCACCGAAGTGACGGCCTGACCCTGCCCGAAGCTCGACATTAAACCCGGCTCAAAGGTGGCACAAGCGCTGGAATCTCACACAGCGTCCATTTTACAGGAACCCTTTTCTCATGGGGCCTCGTGCCCGCTTCTCGCCTTCAGCTTGTGCCGCAACATGCCCCGACCGTGTATTAGCGCGAGATCTCGGCAGATTGCTGCGCCAGTTACAGCGCGCAACTTTTTCAGCCCGCCGAGATTTCAGCCTCACAGGCTCGTAGCCGAATGCATCATCAGAGCATTATCGGATACGTTAAGCCCACGGCACATTGTAGTTGGCGGTTGAGAGCCCGGATGAGCACAAATGCCTGGCAGGCCCTTATTCACGAGGCGGCAGCATGCTCCTCAAAATCTTCCTGAATGGAAAGATCTATAGCTACCCGGCAAGATATTCCACTTCTAATGGCTCTGCTGGAGATCAAGGGCGTATCCAAGCAATTTTTCGCGGACGGAAAAGAGATGGTAGCCCTGCAAGATATCAACCTGAATATAGAGGAGAATGAATTCATCTGCTTCATCGGCCCCTCAGGCTGCGGCAAAACCACGCTGCTGCGCATAATTGCCGGTCTTGAGGAGGCGACTGACGGCACTGTCACTCTCGATGGCGATCCCATAAAAGGCCCAGGTCCTGAAAGGGGCATGGTCTTCCAGGAGTACTCGCTGTTCCCGTGGCGAACGGTTCTCGATAACATCGTCTTCGGCCTGGAATTGAAAGGCGTACCATCCGCCGAACGGCTTTCCAAAGGCAGGCAGTATCTTCAAATGGTGGGCCTGGAGCGCTTTGAGACACGCTATCCGCATGAGCTGTCCGGGGGCATGAAACAGCGTGTAGCCATCGCTCGCGCTCTGGTCAACCATCCCAAGGCTCTGCTCATGGATGAGCCCTTTGGGGCCCTGGATGCTCAGACGCGTAACGTCATGCAGTCCGAACTTCTGCGCATCTGGCAGGAGGAGAGAAAGACGGTGGTCTTTGTCTCTCTCAGCGTTGTCGAGGCCATATACCTCGCGGATCGCATTGTGATCATGTCCGCCCGGCCGGGAAGAATCAAAGATATCATTGAGATCCCTTTTCCTCGCCCCCGCAACAGAACCAGCTCTGAGGTCAATCGCATAAGGGATCGAATACTCTGCGACCTGCGCTCTGAGATCGCGACCTGTTAGGATATGATTTTATATCGCCATAGACCACTTACATCTTAGCTTGTTTTTTCGCTGGTGAGAGGGCAATGGTCGGATCTAGGTGGATGGAACTTCCGCGCATCGTAGCGGTAGGTAGTGGCGTGATACTGGAGCTGCCCGAGATCTGCTCCAGCCTGCATCTCAAAGGGCGCGCTTTTATCATCACCGGTCCGCATACCCAGGATGTGATGGGAAAGGCCATCTTTGAGTTCTTAGAGGAGGGAGGCTACCAGCCAGAGACCCTCATTTGCAGCGCCTCCAAGCTGGAAGAGGTAGATCGCGCAGAGCGTTTGGCGCGGGACATGGGGGCAGGCTTTCTTATCGGCGCGGGAGGGGGCAGATCGATAGACATTGCCAAGCTCGCGTCGCTAGGGCTTGGTGTGCCCTTTCTGTCCGTGCCCACGGCCGCATCGCATGACGGCATCTGCTCCTCTCAGGCGTCTTTGACGGTCAACGGGGAGACCACATCCATTAAAGCGCACTCTCCTCTGGCTATAGTTGCCGACAGCAAGATAATATCTCAGGCGCCTGCCCGGTTGCTTTCAGCCGGATGCGGCGACATCATCTCCAACTACACTGCCATATTGGACTGGCAACTGGCCCATCGCCTGCGAAATGAGGAGTACAGCGAATATGCCGCTGCTCTCTCAGGCATGACGGCGCGCATGATCGTTGAGCTTGCGGCAGATATCCGACCGGGCGTGGAGGAATCGGCCCGGATAGTAATCAAAGCCCTGATATCCAGCGGAGTGGCCATGAGCATAGCCGGATCATCCCGCCCCGCCAGCGGCTCGGAGCACAAGTTCGCTCATGCCATGAACAAAATTGCCCCGAGAAGGGCTCTGCATGGCGAGCTTTGCGGCCTGGGCACCATTATGATGATGTACCTGCATGGCGGGGACTGGAAGATGATAAAAAGAGCTTTAGCCCTGGTGGGCGCCCCCACTACAGCTGCAGAGGCGGGTTTGGATGGCGAGAGCGTGATCTCGGCCCTGGTCGATGCCCACGAGATTCGACCGGAGCGCTATACCATACTGGATACAGGCCTGAATAGAATGGCTGCGGCCAAAGCAGCAGAAGCTACAGGAATAATATGAAATAATAATAATCATGAAAAAAGGAGCATGAACTATGTCCGAGGCATCTACACAAATTACGCTGATTGGAACGAAACTCGCCAGCATTGGCATGGAGTTCACCTTCGTGGGCCCCACACCGGAATGCGAGGCCTGTAAGCTCAGAAACACGTGCATCAACCTGGAGCCGAGAAGGCGCTACAGAATATTGGGAACCCGGGGAGAGCTGGTTCACGAGTGTCCTATCCACGAGGCAGGAGTTCGGGCGGTGGAGGTGGCGGAGAGTCCAATAATTGCGGCCTTTGACGCCAGAAAAGCATTTCCCGGTTCCAAGATAGTCTATGAAGCCATGAAATGCGATGATCCCGAATGCAGCATGTATGATATGTGCCACCCTTCAGGACTGAAGGATGGCGAAAGATGCACTATTGTGGATATAGTGGGCGAGGCTCCCGAGGACTGCCCGCTTGGAAATGTCTTGAAGCTGGTGGAGTTTCGTCGCTAGATAAAGAATCTCAATATGAAAACTCTCACCTACTCCAAAAATATTTTTCTTCCTGTGACGGACCTCTGCAGGAATCGCTGCGGCTACTGCTCTTTTCGAAAGGAACTAAAAGATGCCCATTTGATTTCCAGATCCAGGGCGCTCTTGCTGCTGGAACAGGGCTTTCACGCGGGCTGCAGCGAGGCGCTTTTCACTATGGGCGAAAGCCCCTGGACCGTATCGGGCTTTGAGAGCATCCTGGCCAAAGCCGGCGTGGCCGATCTAATGGACTATTTGGTGGAGCTATGCGAGCTTGCCCTTGAGTTTGGACTGCTGCCTCACAGCAATGCCGGCCTGCTGGAGCAAGAAGATCTGCGGCGCTTGCAGCCGTATAACGCCTCCATGGGGCTGATGCTGGAGACGACCGCACTGCTGGATGCGCATGCAAAGTCGCCGGGAAAGAGGCCGGACATGAGGTTGCAGTACATGGCCATGGCCGGCAGGCAACGCATCCCATTCACCACAGGCATCTTGGTCGGCATAGGCGAAAGCCGGCAGGACCGGGTAGAAGCGCTCAGCAAAATTGCCCATCTGCATAGAGCCTTCGGTCATATTCAAGAGGTCATCATCCAGCCGCTGGACCCCAAGCCGGGAACGGCTATGGAGAATGCGCGCCTGCCTGGGATGATGGATCTCTGCCGGACAGTAGAAGCGGCGCGCCGGATCCTTCCGCCTGATGTGGCCATCCAGGTTCCACCCAATCTGGTGGACCCGCGTCCAATGCTTGCCGCGGGCGCAACCGATCTGGGAGGAATTAGCTCTGTCACCGTAGACGGCATAAATCCAGATAGACCTTGGCCGAATGAAGTAGAGCTGCATAAGAGCCTATCTGATTATAACCTGAGAGAGAGACTGCCCGTCTATCCCCGTTTTATTGCTATGGGCTGGCATGGCCATGAAACCAGGTCGTTGGTGGATTCTCTAGCGGGCGAGGACGGCCTTCGGGCGAAAAAGTATATCTTCTAAGGCGGGTGGACAGTACTCTTGTGAAGAAGAATTGGCTTGAGATTGGACTGAGTACCGGCCTCGTATTTCTAATGATCGTCCTTATTTTGGGAGCACAAATAGCCCTTCCCGCAGAGCTGAGATCTTCGAGCTTTGCTCTGATCGTCCTGCTCTTCATGGTGGCCATGGGCTTAGTAGGATTAAAACTGGTGGACCTGTAACTGCGTTAAATATAATAATTTCTTTCGCGGGGTTTTAAGATGGCTGGATTTCTGGAAAAGCTCAAGCTCATAGGAAAGTCTACGGAGCAGGATTACTCGGAGGTTGATCTGGGTCAGTTCGAGGAAGGGGGCGGCTCCCCTGAGATGATCTTAAGGGTAGCGGAGCTGGGACGGGTCGAGGTTCTGCCCGAGATCAAGCAGGAGATTTATGCCGGTAATATCATACTGGTGGATATCGCCGGGCTGAAGCGGGATAAAGCTGCTTTAGACAGGGCCATTGGTGAACTGAAAAAGGCCGTCGAAGACGTCTCCGGAGATATAGCCGGAATTGGCGACGATCTCATAGTCTTAGTGCCTAGCGGCATAAAGATTGACCGCGAGAAGGTGGTCGGGAGCAAAGATTGAATCTAACCACAAATGCGCCCTGCCCCATATGCTCCGTCCAGATGCAGTTTTGCTGGGAGACGGTGGAAATACCCCATTTCGGAGAGGCCATGGTCATTGCCGGAGTCTGTGACTGCGGCTTTAGGCACAGCGATACCATTCTCTTAACGCAAAAGGAGCCGGTGCGCTTCACTCTTCCGGTGACGAGTGTTGAAGATCTGGATGCAAGAGTGATTCGTTCTTCCAGCGGCACCTTGCGCATCCCTGAGCTTTGCGTGGACATCGAGCCTGGATTTGCCTCGGAGTCGTACATATCCAATGTTGAGGGCGTCCTTGACAGGATCGAGGGCGTGGTGGGCTTTGCCACGCGCTCGGCGCGAGAGGCGGATAGCCTGGAAGCTACCGGGAAGGGCGAAGAGATCCTGGAGAAGATCAATCTCGCCAGAATAGGCCGGTTTCCTTTTACCCTTATTCTCGAGGATCCCCTGGGAAACAGCGCAATCGACAATGAAAAGGCCGTAAAATCAACTCTCCCGGATGAAGATGCGGCTCATCTTAAGACGGGCATGATTATCGTGGACATCTGAAATGCTGGTCTTGAGATGCTGGTCTTAAGCGGTGGCACGGGCACGCCCAAGCTTCTCCTGGGCTTAAAGGAACTTTTAGGGCCGGAGGAGATCTCTGTGGTGGTTAACACGGCAGAGGACCTCTGGATCTCCGGGAACTACATATCCCCTGATGTCGATTCTGTGCTTTACACACTGACCGATATGATCGACGAGAAGAAAATGTGGGGCATAAAGGGCGACAGGACCCTGACCCACGACTTCCTGATTGCAATGGGCATCAAAGAGAAGCTGCAGGTGGGGGATAAGGACCGAGCCGTTCATATCTTTCGCTCCGAGCTGCTTCGCAGAGGCGTCAAACTCAGCCATGCCACACAGGCCCTGGCAGAATCGCTGGGGGTGAAGCATCGGGTCGTTCCCATGACGGACGACATTGTCTCTACGATCGTTTCTACCCCGGAAGGAGTGATGCACTTTCAGGAATTCTGGGTAGGCCGCCGGGGATTGCCGGAGGTTTTATCCCTCTTTTTTGCAGGTCTGGATGCCGCCCTTCCCTGCCAGTCTTTCCTGGATCTGCTGGAAAAGGAAGACACCATTCTCATCGGCCCCAGCAACCCCGTCACCAGCATCGGCCCCATTTTGGCCCTGCAGGGCGTGCGCGAGAGGCTGCAGGACAAAAACGTTGTGGCCATGAGCCCATTCATCGGGAATAAGCCGGTGAGCGGCCCGGCTGCTAAATTTATGGAGGCCTGCGGGGCTCCGCCCGGCGATGAAGGCGTGCGATCAATGCTTGGCAAGGTGGACCTCTTCGTAGTGGATAAAAAGAGCAGCTACCAGGGAGAGTGCCGGCGCATGAGCACGCTCATGAGAACGAGAAGAGAGAGCAGCATGGTGGCGAAAAAGCTGCTGGAGCTGATAAAAGGCGCCTAAGTTAAGAAGAAATCTAAATCCGAAATAAAAAAGGAAATCGATATATATGCCTCAAACCAAGTAAGGCAGTTGAGCATGAAGATAAAAATCAAAATTACGGGCGGCAAAGTGCATGGTGTGGGCTATCGTCCGTGGCTTACCGATGTTGCCATAGATGCCGGTCTGCATGGATTTTATGCCAGCAACCGCACCGATGGAAAGAATTATGTGGTCATAGTCCTGGCAGAGGGAGATGAAGAGAGCCTTTCTTACTTTGAGGAGCTGGTAAGGGCAAGTAAGCCCCAGTTTGCAGAGGTAGAGAGCATCGAGACCGAAGAGTACACAGGACCGGTTATGCTTCTGGTATCGTATGCAGCAATAAATACCTCCGCGCAGTTGAATAAGGCAATTCCACTTCTGTTAGGTATGAACAATAAGATGGATTCGATGCTAGATAAGCAGGATTTGACTATCGGCAAGCTGGATCAAATGCTAGGTAAGCAAGATCAAATGCTCGATAAGCAAGATCAAATGCTCGATAAGCAAGATGAAACAACCGCAGAGATCCGGGACCTGCGCGATGACATGGTACATCACAGCAATACAGAAAGGCTAAGCAGAATGGAAAAGGACATCCGAGTGATAAAGAGCAAGATAGGAATCAGACCGCATTGAGATCTCATGTTCATAGGAGTAGACCACGGAACCACTGCCATAAGATTTGCCACCCCGGAGGGGCGCTGCTGGAACCTTTCCAGGCAAGAGGCGAGCCATCTTTCTGCAGAAGAGATTGTGTTGCGGATTGCTCAGAATTTGGGGCACGGCACCGTCGATCTGGTAGCTCTCAGCTACTCAATGGGCGACGGCTTAACCCGGATTGTGAGGCTGGAGGATGCTACCAATCGCGGCCTGGTCCAGCAGGATGGAGCCGGGCAACATGTCGGCGGCGGCACCAGGGTCTTTGAGGCCATCCAGGCCTCGGGCTGGCCGGCCATCCTTCTGCCCGGCATTCATCGCGGCAGCGATATCGATCCCAGGCTGAAGGTCTTCTCTCATGGCATGAGCCCGGAGAAGGTGGGCCTAGCCTACGGCATCTATCGCTTTGGATCGGAGAGCTTCATAGTTTCTGATGCCTCCTCCAATACGGTCACCTTTGCCGTCTTGAATGGAGAAATCATAGCCGCCATCGATGCGCCGATCTTTGCTCCCGGCCTCTTTCAGGGGCCACTGGATGTGGAGGCCATCCGGGCGGTGGACGCTGGCAAAATGACCGCCAACCAGGCCTTCTCCCGGGGCGGAATTCTGCCCAAGATGGGACATAGCCGCCTGGAGGAGTGCTCAAGAGAGGAGCATGAGAGGGCTTTGGAGACCCTGGCCCTCTTTTCCGCCATGGAGATCTCTGCTCTGCAGGTGCTGATGAGGGACCGGGGGGTGGCAGAGCCAGCGCTATTTCTGGCGGGCAGTCCTGCCAAAGAGATCGAGAAGAGGGTCGCAGGGCTTTTGGGGAGAAGCATCGCCTCGCTGGACAGATGCGCAGCGGCAGTGGGATGCGCTAAAGTGGCGGAGGATGTCTTTTGCGGCGCGTCGCGGATAATGGGAATCGAGGTTAATGAAATAGCTGTCCGGAAATGATGAGCATCAGTACGATCAGGCTGCTTTTTCTTTTTCCATCTCCATCCTGGCCGCTTTCAGTTTTTTGATGCTCAGGTAGTACTGAGCCAGCAGGACCAGGCCTGTAAGAGCCAAGATGGCAAGAATAATCATCAAGGCCTGCGGAGCGCTTTTCCGGTAATAGTTCACTTCGATGTACGAAATTTGCGTGGTATTATTCCAGGTGAGAATGCTGCCGGATTCATTCTCCACGAATTCGTCCGGTGCCGGCCGGGCAATGCCCAGGCTGCGCTCTCCCGTCGTGAAGCCTGCCGGCAGAATTATGCGAAGCGGCCTGTGATCTCTGATGGGAAGTATAAACTGCTGCCCCTGCAGATGGATGGTGTAGATCAGCCTTCCTGTAACTGGCCTCGCAAAGGTCAGGCTATAGATATAGTCTCCCCGCAGGAAGCGATAGCTGCTGTTGAAGGTAACGTTCTTGCCCGTTTTGTCAAAGAGCGTCATATTATCCGTTTTCTCGGACAGTGTAAGATTTAATTGGCTGGCATTGACAGGCACAGTGATCAGCACCTCTTTCTCCCCCAGATGATATGTAGTGCCGTTAAACTGTGCACCGGAGGAGATCATGCAGATAGCAGTCAGGGCGAGCAAGGCCCATGTGCCCAATTTCAGGAGATAATCGTACATCGTTTGAGAGAGCTATGCACTACAGCTTTATCAAAGGCGCGCCCGTTCTTTGGCTGTGGATTAAAGGTTAGAATTTTCGCAAAATATATCTTGGAATACCTCTGAGATTGGCCCGTGTCATCAAATCAATTGGAAATTCAATCCCGTGTGCAGGCATTTCTCATCGATCTGGATGGCGTTCTTTACATGGGAAAAAATCCCATCCCTGGAGTCAGACAATGCCTGCAGCGCATGGCGGAGCTGGGATATGGCTGCAGGTTCGTCTCCAACTCCACGCGCCGCTGTCGCGGCTCTGTGGCAGAGCGCCTCCAGGGCCTGGGATATAGTGTTCCAGCCAGGCATATCTACACTCCATCCCTGGCCGCCATCGAGCACATGAAGAGATCAGGAAAAGAGAGATGCTTCCTTCTCACCGCCGGAGATGTGCACAGGGATTTTGAGGATGCTGGTATCTGCATCTGCGAAGAAGACGTGGATTATGTAGTAATTGGAGATGCCGGAGACAGCTTTACCTTTGACCGCCTAAACCAGGCTCTGCGTCTGATTTTGGATGGTGCGGAGATCCTGGCTTTGGAGAAAGACAGATACTGGAGGGAGCCGCAAGGTCTGGTTTTATCAACGGGTCCCTTTGTTACCGCTCTTGAATATGCCACAGGAAAGAAGGCAGAGCTGATGGGAAAGCCCTCCCGGCAATTTTTTCAACTGGCTTTAAGAGACCTGGGAATTGGGCCGGAAGACGCCGCTATGATAGGGGATGACATCCTGACCGATGTGCATGGAGCCCAGGAGATGGGCATGCAGGGAATCCTGGTCAAGACGGGAAAGTATCGAGAAGATATGGTAAAAAGCTCCGGCGTAAAGCCCGATATGGTTCTGGAGTCTCTGGCCGATCTTGCTGAGCACCTTTGATGATTATAAATATTTGTCGCTGCCTGCTACAGGGGTTGCCATAAACGTTTTTTCGGGCACAAAAGTTAATTAATTGCCCACCAATAGCATCTTCTAAAGCCATGGTATTTCCCGCGGCTAAAAGGAGTGAGGAGGTTTTAATTTGAAGAGATTTGATGCCATACTGGAAAAGGATATCTCCGGTTATGAGGGCGAATTTTCCCAACTAATTGCGCAGGCTCCGGCCCTCTACAGAATGATGACCAGGCTCCTGGATGACCGGGCTCTTCCCAGGTCGATGTCGCCGCTGGTCATTGCCGCCATAGCATATTTCATACTTCCTGAGGACATCATCCCCGAGGAGAAGTACGGTCCGGTCGGCTATGTGGATGATATCTTTCTTTGCGCTTTTGTTGCCAATGAGGTTACCAAGGAATCAAGCTCGCCTGATATCCTGGCCAGAAATTGGGATGGAAAAGTGCCCGTAGCCACGCTGGTGAAGGAGATACTCGATCGCGAGAAAGAGCTGATCGGAGACAAGAAGGATCGCATAATGCAGTACATAGGCTACGATCAACTGGGGTTGACTCCATCCGATAGCATCGATTAAAATTCCGGCTAGTCATTTCCAGACCGGTAAGGGCGCCTCATCTGCTCGCCGCATAATAGGCAGGTGGTGGTCAGGACGCCTTCGCGCAGCCTCACCCTCGTTCCTGCCGGTGAGAGAAAGCTGCCGCAGTGCCGGCAAAAGAGCCTTTTCAGCGGGCGAGGCATTCTGACTCTGGTACGGGTGCAAATCTTCCTGGCGATCTGCACATATCTGTCGCTCCTCTCTGGGTGGGCCGCGTGCACTGTGCCCGCCAGCATAAAAAGCCTCTCCATGCGCTGCAGGGCCAGATCTCTGGCCTTGTTACCGTCTTTTCTCCGTCTCACTGGCTACTCGTTGGAGAGACCGGGATATTAATACTATTTCATCGGCCCTCAGAATCCCTGAAAAATAGTAGCTCTTCCTCTGTGCACTCTGCGACTCTGCAGTAAGGTTCCATCGCCTCCGGCTCTAATTATTCCGGCTCCCTAAATCAAATATGAGATGCAAAAAAGGAGATGGGGTTTTTTAATTTTATACGCACGGCAGCCAGTCAACGCTGATGGCTCCGCAAGTGGAGTTGCCCCAGAGCTGAATGAACTTCTCAATGGAGAAGACGCCGGTGAGGTCCTCGACACTGCGGCCATATTCGGCATGGCGGCCCTTGAGCTGGTTGTCCGCGACGGGGTCCCGGGAGATCCATCCGATATGAGCTACGCCGATGACGTTGCTGTTCAGATTGGCTTCAAGGACACCTGTACAGCATGCGTTCAATGTTCCCAAATCGCTATTCTCGATACCCCTGCAGTGCAGCCTGGTCTTAACCTCAGTGGACTTTTGCAGGTGCTCGGCATGAGTGTACATCTCAGTCAGAACAGCGCCGATCCTGTAGTTCTGCACGCACAGCTTCTCAACCCACTTCTGGTCGTAAGTGCCTGTCTGGTAGGAGACGGGCATGTACTCGAATTCGGCCTCCTTGGTGAAGTTGATATAATCCATGGGATAATACCCTGTCGGATAGTCGCATTCCCAATACATACGCCTGTAATCACGAGTAAGCTGCCTTTCGGCCTCGGCTTCGGTCCTCTCGGTGATCACATTTCCTGAGCCGGATTCCTTTTCTACCAGCTTGGCTCCAACGAAACCGGTCTGAGTGGAAATGATCATTTCTACGTTCTTGTATCCCACGCCCTTGACCGATGCCTTTTCGTACATGTAGTTGGCTGCTCCGGCCATGCCGACCAACGCAATAGCCAGTACGGCCAAAACTATCAATCGCTTTGCCATTTCTTCCCTCCAAAATTACAGCCCATAACGTACATTCAGGTAGTTAATTGTTTCTGAAAACCTATTTCTATAAGCTTGAGATATCTGCCCATAAATGCCTGCCAAACCACTTTTCCTCAAGGTCACTCCGGAGATGGAGGAGTACATCCGCGCCCGCTCTACTGACCAACGCGTCGCCACCACCTGTGAAGGGCCCCTGATGTTCTCCGTAAGGATCAGCCCGCCAAAAGCCACCGATCATATAATAGTAGTAGGCGAGCGCAAGGTCTATATTTCTGCAGTCCAGGCGCCCTTTATCAAAGAAATCGATGCCAGGATGCTGCCGCGCTGCGCCCTGGAGAAGAAACGACAGTAAAGATCGAAATATCGAAAAAAGGACTTCAGTTCATAATTGGATCAATTGTCTCATCTTTTGGCAAAGCGGAAACGGCTTTCTGCTCGCTGGGCTTGGAATTCTTCAATCCGGATACTGCCAGAAAAGACCACCACATGATCAGACAGACCCCGAGCGCCAATAAAATCAAGAGATAATCCATCATCAAGATCGCCTTAATACTATAAAGCCTCCCGTGACCATATAGACGATTGTGACCAGCTAATCCGTCCATAAAAAGTTTAGCGGCTGTCCAGCCATTTTTTTAGAGCGCGCATGGAGCCGGCGCGATGGGAGATTTGGTTCTTATTCTCCAGATCCATCTCCGCCAAACTCACATCGCCTACATAAAAGATGGGGTCATAGCCGAATCCCTTCTTGCCCCGAGGCTCAAAGCCGATCTGGCCGTGCACTTCTCCAGAGAACATCACTGCATCCATTCCCGGCTCGGAGTAGGCAACCACCGATTTGAAATAAGCTTTCCGATTCTCCTGGCACTCCATGAGCCGAAGTATCCCGGCGTTGCCTATGGTCTTTTGCACATATGCGGAATAAACGCCCGGAAAACCATTAAGAGCTTCTACGAAAAGGCCAGCATCCTCAAGCATTACTGGCCCCGGCAATCTGGCCGCAACCTCTTTCATGCCAAAGATTGCCACCTCTTCCAGCGTGTCTGCCTGGATCTCAGTATAGCCGATGTCCTTTTGCGCGAGGTCCCCGAAGATGGCCTGGGCTTCCGCAAACTTTCCCTTATTGCTGGTAACAAAATTGATCATTTCTTCTCCCGCAAACCGTTCTTCATATTTTTTCGGCTTCCACTTCCAGCCTTACCATCCCGACATGAACATTTCCCTCGTCATCGAGCGGACGTACCCGGATACACCGATCAACCACTTCGCCGATAAAATCCATTCGCAAATCCTCGGGCACTTTTTCGATATATGGCAGCCATGTGGTCTTGAACCAGGAGATCAAACCCTCTCGTCCCCTCTGGACCATATCCTTTGCTACCAGATCCACCCTCAAGGCTCTCAGGCCTGCACGTTCAAGCCAGCTCCGATACTCGTCAGGGCCGAAGAAGCCATAAGGAAACCTGAAACCTACGAAGTACCCGGACCATTTCTTCTCAGAAATAAGCCCATTTACGACCTCCAGTATCGCGGCAGCATTGCCCCGACCACCAAACTGCATCAAAACCTTACCATCGTTCTTGAGGCTGCGTTTGATCCCTTCCAGAACCGGTCCATGATCCTGCACCCAATGCAGGCATGCAAAAGAGAGAACTAGATCGAACTCATCTTCATACTTTAATTCTGAAGCGTCTCCATATTGGAAGGAAAGGTTAGGCCGGCTCAAAGGCGGAAACCGAGCCCTAGCGAAGCTGAGCATCTCCACGGAATTGTCGAGGCCCACGACAGAACCCCTGGGGAGGAGGAGTGCAACCTCCGCTGTGATTTTGCCATCTCCACATCCGATATCGAGTATCCGTTCATCTCCTCGGATGGAGATATTGGATAGAAGTTCCTGCGCCCATCTCTGCTGGGCGGACGAACTCTTCTCATACGCTTTGGGGTCCCATCTGTGCATCACTAACATCCTCTGCAGTTTTGCTTCTTCTTGAGATAAAGGCTTAACCGATGAAGATTTTGGCCGAGCCGCTTATCTAACGCGATCTATCTAACTCAAGGGCAACGTTTTTAGATGCCTAGCATAAAGTAGCAGGGGTAAATGTGGATATGGTGAGATAAAAATGGATCTGGGAGACAGAATCTCCGTAAGGAGGAACGGCACATCCCTTGAGGGCGTACTAATGCCTTCCCGGCGCGAAGGATACCTGGTCATAAAGCTGGACAACGGTTACAATATCGGCCTATGTGCTGATAAATGTGAGCTTGGGCTCCTGCAAAAGCGCCAGGAAATTTCGCCGCTGCACAAAGAAAGGGCTTTGCCGGTGAGAGAAGGCCTCCCCCAGGTTTCCATTCTATCCACAGGGGGAACCATAGCCAGCAAGGTCGATTACCGCACTGGAGCCGTCACCAGCCAGTTCTCCGCCGGCGAGATAATATCCGCCATTCCGGAGCTGGAGGAGATCGCCAACTACCGTGCGCGCGTCATCTATCAGATCTTGAGCGAGAACATGCGCGCCGAATACTGGATAAAGCTCGCGCACTCTGTGGCGGAGGAGATCTCGGCAGGCGCAGAGGGCGTGATCATAACCCACGGCACTGATACCATGATGTATACAGCGGCGGCGCTCTCCTTTATGCTCAAGACGCCCGTGCCGGTGGTCATCGTCGGCTCGCAGAGGAGCTCAGACCGGCCCAGCAGCGATGCCTCCATGAATGCCGTCTGTGCGGCAAGCGTTGCCATCAGCGACTTTGCCGAGGTCTGTGTGGTGATGCACGGCACAACCAGCGACGACTACTGCTCCATTCACCGCGGCACTCGTGTGCGAAAGATGCATACCTCTCGCCGGGACGCCTTCCAGACCATAAACCAGCCGCCGCTCGGAAAAGTGGACTACCTCACCAGAAAGATTCAGACCTTCCAGCCTTACCGGCGGCGCGGAGAAGTGGAACTGAAGGTTATGGACAGGCTTGAGCCCCAATGCGCCCTGGTCAAGTACACGCCCGGATCTTCGCCGGAGATCTTGAACTACTACATCGATAAGAGCTATCGCGGCATTGTACTGGAGGGCACAGGCTTAGGGCACGTGGCATCCGACTGGATAGACGGCATCAAGAGGGCCACAGAGGAGAATATCCCAGTGGTGATAGCCTCGCAGTGCCTGCGGGGCAGAATATGTGACAGGGTATACGATACCGGGCGGGACATGCTGGCGGGCGGCGCAATTGAGGGCGAGGATATGCTGCCCGAGGTGGCCCTGGTCAAGCTTATGTGGACAGTCGCCAATGCAAAAAGCCCGGAAGATATCCGCACCCTCATGAAGACGCCTCTTGCCGGAGAGATATCCTTCTCCACGCCCATCACCGTGTAAGCCGGCAATCGAGGCCAAACCTTATAAGCAAGGTGCTTAGTAGCACCAATCTCAGGATTATCGGAGGAATTTCGTTTTGACACGCAAGCCAGCAAGCATGTATAGGAGAAGGGAACGGCCCTACACGCGCAGAAAATACATGGGCGGCGTTCCTGGAAGCAAAGTAGTACACTATGATATGGGAAACTTGACGGAAGATTTTCCCATCAAGATCACTTTAGTGGTCAAGGAGCCCTGCCAGATCAGGCATACCGCTCTTGAAGCTGCCAGGGTTGCAGCCAACCGTTTCCTTCTGAAAATGGTAGGCAGAACCAACTTTCACCTCAAGCTTCGCACTTATCCCCACCATGTAATCAGGGAGAATAAGCAGGCTACGGGCGCAGGCGCCGACCGTGTGTCCAGCGGCATGAGGATGGCTTTCGGCAAGGCTGTAGGAACTGCAGCCAGGGTCGAGGCAGGCCAGAAGCTCTTTACCGTAGGAATACCCCTTACATACCTTAACGACGCCAAGGTGGCATTGACAAGGGCAGGGCATAAATTGCCGACACCGATTCAGATCATTGTGGAGTCGGGTCAAGAGCTGATAAAATAATTAAGGTATCTGGATGGATGATTATTTAGCGGGCCTGGATCGGGCCATGAAGAAGATGCCGGCCACTCGGGAATCCAAGGAGCGGTTCGTCATACCTTCCGTCAAGGTCTTTTACGAGGGCAAGACCACCGTGCTGGAGAACTTCGGGGCCATAGCGGACACACTAAATCGCGAACCCGAGCACCTCATGAAATATCTGCTCCAGGAGATGGGCACAGCGGGCAAGATAGAGGGGCAGCGCGGCATATTTCAAGGAAAGTTCGGCGAGACTGCCATCGCCCGCCAGATAGAATCCTACTTCGAGGAGTATGTCGTCTGCACAGAGTGCAGGCTGCCCGATACTCACCTCCTCAAGAGCGATCGAGTTCTGACGCTTAAGTGCGATGCCTGCGGCGCTCACCGACCGGTGAGAAAGAGAAAGGCTGCCACGATCGTGCAGAAGGATGTCATCGAAGAGGGCGAGACTTATGAGCTGCGCATTGAGTCCGTGGGCAATAAGGGCGACGGCATAGCCAAGGTGGATAAGTATCTCATCTTCGTGCCCAGCGCCGTCAAGGGCGAGATCGTCAAGGCCAAGATCAAGAAGATCAGCGGAACTTTGGCCTTCGCCGAGGTTGTAGAGCGAACGGGCAAGGTGCCTTAGATGGAAGAGAAGATCACCCTCACTTTTACGGAGAGTAACAAGTATCTGCTTGAGTTCTCTCCGCCGGCCTTCTGGATGGAATATGCCAGAGGTTACGGTGGTCTTCCCTGGACAGAGATCAGCGAGGAGAGGGCGGCGATCGTCGCCGAGAACTACTCCTATCTGCTTGACCTCCTGGTTCAGGCCAGGCTCTATCGCCTCAGCAAGATGCCTTATGATGAGCGGTTTAAATAGATTGACAGGAGATGTCTGCATCCGTGGCTGCATCTGTGCCGTCAATGCAATGCTTTATTATTCTTGGCCTGCCCATCATCAAGGAAGGCGACGATATCGCCTCACTTGTCAAATCTCTTTTTGATTTTCAGGACGGAGATGTGCTCTGTCTGGCCAGCACCATCGTGGCCAAGTCGGAGGGCCGTTTCCGGGAGCTGGAAGGCTATCATCCCACCGACAGAGCCGTGGAGATCGCCCGGAATGTCGGCAAGGACCCCAGGTTCGTGCAGGCGGTCTTGGACGAATCGACAGAGGTCTTGCTCGACCAACCCTTTCTGCTGGTGGTGACCCGCTTTGGTCATGTGGGCGTTAACGCCGGCATAGATCAGTCCAACGTAGGAGACGCCCGGATACTGCTGTTGCCGGAAGACCCGGGCAGGAGCGCCAAGCGGCTGCGCACTGAGCTTGGAAAGGACTGCGCCGTAATCATCACCGACACCTGTGGCCGGCCCTTCCGAGCGGGTGTTGCGGGCGTGGCCATAGGCTGGGCTGGGATAGCAGCTCTGCGCGATTGGCGTGGAGTGCAAGACCTGCACGGCAAGGCCCTGGAGATCACCTTAGAGGCCATCGTGGATGAGATTGCGGCTGCGGCCAATCTGCTCATGGGCGAGGCGGGAGACGGGACTCCGGCGGTTGTTTTTCGCGGGCTGAAGTACCCTAGCGGCGGGGGCGACTCGGTCTTCATGGCGAAGGACAAAGACGTGATCCGGCCTCGCCTGAAGAGATAGGATTTTATCGCTTGCCACTGATGACAAGGGCGTGCATAGACCGGTTCAAATCGTGGTGCCTTTCAAGCTCAATGATGCCAAGAGCAGGCTGGCCCCGGCCCTTTCGCCGGAGGAGCGAAGGCTTCTGGCCTTTGCCATGCTCAGAGATGTTCTGGGAACCGTCTCCGGATTTGGCGAAGTGACGATCCTCTCCCGGCCGGGGCTGGATGCTGCTGACGTCGGCTGCGATGTTGAGGTCCAGGAGTCAGAGCTGGATCTGAACGATGCCCTTAACGCATTAATCGCTGATGTTGCACGACATGGGCAAGGATGGCAGTCGGACATTCTCATCGTCATGGCCGATCTGGCTCTTTTGATGCCAGATGATGTGGCGGGAATTCTCAACTACCAGGGGGATGTAGTACTCTGCCCTGGAAGGGGGGGCGGCACCAACATGATTCTCATCAGAAGCCCCAGGTTTCGCACCTGCTACCAAGGGGTGAGCTTTCCCAAGCATCTGGCCTACTGCCAGCGGGCGGGCCTAAAGGCAGAGGTCTTCGAGTCCTTCCGGGCGGGATCCGACATCGATTGCCCGGAGGATCTGGCCGAAGTGCTGCTGCATGGGCGGGGGGAGGCGAGGGCGCTCCTGGAGAAGATGGGATTTTCCGTTTCCGAAAAATAGATCTAGAATTTATTCGGCACGATGCTCCATCAAATAGCCAAACCCGGAAGTAATTGCGGGTATCATAAGATAAGTAACTGCAATATCGGTTACATAATCCCACATGGGCATTTTTAAGGGACCAACAATGAATATCATAAGATCCAGTACTATGCTGATCAAGAGCCAGGCAATGCCAATAAAGATGCCTTCCTTTAGAAAATCGCTCTTTTTCCTGGATAGATAGAAAATTGAGAAGAATACCGTCCAGATAGCAATTACTACGGGCATGATCGACTCAAAGAGCGGCCGCTGAGAGATGCGCAGCGGGAAGATCAAAACAGATACTGCAAAAGGTATCAGCCAAAGGAGAAAACCGAAGAGACCCGTCTTTAGATATTTATTCATCCAATCACACGCCTATCCATAAATTCGTCAGGATTTGCTTCTTTATCTTATAAATTTTTCGTGCAAATGGCTGCTGCGATCTTCGCACATCATGGTAGATATAAATAAAAAGAAAGGGATTAATTATTAATTAATTCTTGATAAAGTTTTATTGATATGTTAAATCTTAATTCTAAAATAAAATTAATGCTTAAACTATTTTGTGAGATTAATAAAGTAAATATCAGCACCATTTATCAATTCAATTTGTACTTTTGCAAAAGCTTTTTACTTAAGAATACTAATTTATAAAAGTTTTCATTTAAGTAATAAAATTTTTTGTTATTATTATTTTATAGGTTCAACCACGATATTTTAAAATTTTTTATGTATAATTGAACATGGTAGACATATACATGGAAAACTATTTAACTCAGGTATGCCCTAAGTAATTGATGGTGTTAAAAATGGTTAAGAAAGCCCTTATCGTAGGAATTAACGACTATGCACCTATCGGAGCCGGCGGTCCGGATCTGAGGGGATGCGTGAACGATGCTGTAGATATGGCTACGACTCTGAGAGATCTGGGAATTGTTCCGGCGAATCCGGCAGTCATGCACATTGTCACTGATGGCCGGGCAACGAGAGCTACGATCCTCAGTGAGTTGGGCTGGCTGGTGAAGGGAGCAAAGAAGGGAGATCTGTTGGTCTTCTATTACTCCGGCCACGGCTCCCAGTTGCCGGATCTAACAGGAGAGGAGCTAGACAAAAAGGATGAGACCATTTGTCCCCATGACTTTGCCACTGCCGGCATGATTAAGGACGATGATCTGAGGGCTATATTCGCAGGCATTGCAGCCGGAGTAAATCTGGAAGTCCTGCTGGACTCCTGCCATTCCGGAACGGGAACCCGCGATCTGGCAGCTTTGTGCGGAGAGGGTATCCCTGAGGAAGAGAGGGTGACGATACGCTACGTTGAGCCGCCCATCGACTTTGGATTCTTCCTGGATGATCCCATGCTGTCTTCCCGACGCCTGCTCAAGTCATCGCCTGAGATAATGAGTGCCGGTTTAGCAAGAGATGCCGTAATTGCACCATTGAACCATGTCTTGTGGGCGGGATGCAAAGATAATCAAACCTCAGGGGAGGCTACAGTTGGGGGAGTTGTACGAGGCTTCTTTACATATTGCTTCTGCAAGTGCCTGAGGAGCAAGAATGGCAATGTCACTCGGCTTGAGCTGGACAAGATGGTTACATCCTGCCTTAAAGGAGTTGGAGCCAGTCAGAAAGCGCAATTAGAAGGCACAAAGGCTACCATGTTGGAGAAGGTCTTTACATAAAAATGAACTTTCTCCCAAATTATTTTTAATTTCCTTTTTATTCAATTAGTTGTCCCAAGAGAACCATTCTCGCATCGACCGCTCTTTACTTATTCCAAGTCAATGGAAGTATTAGAAACATTCAAAATTCGGGTTTAAGCCAGGTGACTATTATGGAAGAGGACTTTAAAATTGCGGCGAAGTTTCACGGCCACATCTGCCCGGGCCTTGCCATGGGCTATCGAGTGGCAAAGTATGCAGGTGAGCATTACCTGCGCTCCAAGGATGAGGAGCTGGTCTGCATTGCCGAGAACAAATCCTGTAGCGTGGATGCGGTGCAGTCGCTCTTAGGCTGCACGGCAGGCAAGGGCAATCTGATCTTTGTGGATAATGGAAAGCAGGTCTTTACCTTCTACTCCCGCGATCATGACCGAGCGATGCGCATCTACTTCAAGGGCGATATCTTTCGGGGGATGGACGGCCTGCGGCAGAAGATGGCGGCAGGAAAGCTTTCTGCGGAGGAGAAGAAGGAGTTTGAGAGGCTGAGGTCTCAGGTCATCGAAAATATCTTGAGCGGCAAAGACGAGGATCTGCTCTCCGTGAGGGAGGTGGATATTCCCGTACCGGAGAAAGCCAGGATCTATCCATCCCTCAAGTGCCAGGAGTGCGGGGAAGGCTTCATGGAGATTCTGGGCAGGACGGCGGGCGGCAAGGTGCTCTGCAAGGAGTGCTTCGGAAAAATGGTGTGCTGAGGCGGGCGGATATTTAGCGGATCGCATACCAACCGGGGAGGATGCTAACGTTTATCTATAACTATTAATAATAACTATTGTACCGGATCAAAAAAGGAGGAGACAGTCTATGAGAAACCAATGCTATGGCATTATTCTTTTCAGCCTGGTCCTAATCGCAGTTCTGCCGGCCCAGGGAGGAACAGCAAGCATCAACACCCTTCAATATCCTGCTTCGCCTGAAACCCTCGCCGTAGGCGAGCGTGTGCCAATTGTTGTCAGTATCAATTACGCCAACCTGGAGCAGTCGACATTGAGCCTGCACCTCGCCTATGCCGATTATCCGCCCCGCTTTCAGAGTGGCGGCGAGGTTACAGTTTCCGGCAGCGGCACCTATCTGTTCCCGCCCGCCGAGATCATGGTGCCTGCCAGCTATTCCATTCCCTCGGGATGGCCCGAGTACATAAACGAGTGGCATCTCAAGGCGGAAATATGGAAAGGAGACCAGCTTGTGGCCGGCAGGGCCTTCACTCTGTTGGTCGAGAATCCTGAGTACAAACCGGACGTGGAGATCGGCAATATCGAATACGTCGTCCCGCCCGATACGATTGCTGTAGGCGAGGAGAGCCTGGTGAAAGTAAACACAGTCTACTCCAATTTAGCCGCCGGAACCAAGATAGAGGCAACGCTGCGTGACCAATCGGGCATCATAGCCTCTCGATTGAGCCGGGCCATTTCCGGCAGCGGGGAATTGACCTTCAGCATGACCGTAAAGCCCAAAAGGGCGGGAGCCTGGCTTATTGAGGCAGCTCTGGGAACGGTCTCCGGCTCAATGCTTGTGGGGGACAAGAAAAGCTTCCAGATCAATGTGGTTTCTGGATGATGTTATGCCCAGGGCAAAGAATTTGAAAGAGGCTTACAACAATTTTTATGAGGATGAAGAGAGAGATGCTGCGAGATAAATCCCGTGCTGGTTCCTCTGGTGGAAAATGGATTCAATCTCGTTAGCTGATCTGGATGAAGTTGATCTCCTGCTCACGGAACTAGAGATCTCTCAGGGCAGAAGAAACCTTATTCTCTGCATCGTCGCCTCTCCGGCTTATCGGGAAAAAGTAATCGAGGTCATAAAAGCGCAATTTCCTGCAAGAATCCTCCTGGTAGAGAAGGGAGACAATCTCATCTTCGATCTTCAGAATATTCAGGCCCAGAAAGAGGAAATTCTCATCTGGACTCTTCCCGAGACGCTTGAACAGGATGTTTTAGATGCTCTCAACAACTTTCGCGAGCTTTTTTATGATGCCGGTGTGCCGAGTCTGGTCTTCATGACTCCGGCAGCTCTGGATGAAGTGGTTTGGAAAGCACCTGACTTCTGGAGATACAGAGGCGGATATCACATACTGAAAGGCGAGGATCATTGTAGGGACTTTCAAGCTGTAGAATCACTGTCCATGCCACAAGGCTTTAGCTATCAGAACAAAGAGGAACTGCTGAGGCGCAAGAGGATTAACGAGTACCTGCTGGAGAAGATAATGGATCAGAGAGAAAGAGGGAAAATCCTGGCTGAACTCGGAATAGTTCAATCTTTGCTGAACGAACCGCGAAAAGCCATCGATTACTATGAAAAGGCGTTGGTCATCGCTCGCAAGATCGGCGACAAAAGGAGCGAAGCAAATGCGCTGGGCAACCTGGGGCTGGCCCACGCAGGTCTGGGCGATGTTCGAAAGGCCACCGAGTTTCATGAGCAGGCACTTGAGATTGACCGCGAGATCGGGGACAAAGGAGGCGAAGGGACCGACCTGGGGAATCTGGGGCTGGCCTACGCCGACCTGGGCGAGACTCGCAAGGCCATAGAGTACTATGAGCAGGCGCTGGCCATTTCCCGTGAGATCAGGGATAGAAGGGGCGAAGGTGCCGCTCAGGGAAACCTGGGCAATGCCTACGCAGAACTTGGCGATGCTCGCAAGGCCATAGAGTGCTATGAGCAGGCGCTGGCCATTTCCCGTGAGATCAGGAATAGAAGGAACGAAGGAGCCAACTTGGGCAACCTGGGAAATGCCTACGTCGAACTTGGGAAGGTTCATAGGGCCATAGAGTATCATGAGCAGGCACTGGCCATCGCTCGTGAGATCGGGGACAAAATGGGCGAAGGTGCCGACCTGGGAAACCTGGGAAATGCCTATGCCACTTTGGGCGATGACGGGAAGGCTACTCTGTACTACGAGCAGGATATGGCCATTGCCCGCGAGATCGGAGACCGAAGGGGCGAGGCAATTGCCGGCTGGAATCTGGGTCTTGTCTATGAGGAGGTGGGTGATCTCAAGCGAGCCGCCGATCTTATGCAGAACGCCGTCGATTTCGAACGCCAGATGGGCCACAAGGACGCAGAAAAATATGCTGATTACCTCAAAAACGTTCGAGCCCGATTGGAAAAGAAGTAAATGCACTTGAATTGAAAAAGAGGTCCATTAATGTCTCCATCCTTCCAGGCGGGCCATGCCTTGCTCATCGGCGCGGGTGCCGATCTGCCCTTCACCATCGACGATGCCAGAGGCATTGCGGATATCCTGAAGGACCCGGAGCGCTGCTCCTATCCGCCTGGCCAGGTGGAGCTCCTCGTCGGAGAGGCCGCCCACCG
>JAPKYA010000065.1 GCA_026394565.1 Methanothrix sp. | reverse complement strand
GGCTCTCGCCGATTTTAAGCTCGGCTGCGGCCAGGCGCCGCTGCGTTGTTAAGCCCGGCATTTCTAGGCACCTCCCTTGGGATTGAGCACCTTAAGGCCGAATTCCGCCGCTTTCGCCTGTATATCCAGGCGCTTCTTCATGCCAACACCTGATGCTATGCGTACCACTGAGCCCTGCGCCTTTTGCAGCTCTGCCACGTTATTTACCAGCACCTCAGGAAGGCCGCAGGGATGAAATCCCTTAACCGCCTTGGGGCTTCCATAGCCGACTCTAACCAGCTTGCCTTTGGCAGCTATCTGCTGCCGGAGCTTGTTGTGCAGGCCGCGAGGCTTTCGCCAGCTGGTGCCAAGCCGCTTCTTTTTATGTGAATCATGAAAGTTGAACTCCGGCTTCTTTGATTTTTGCCGGGTTCGGACTTTCAGCAACCTCTCTGCCATCCTCGTCACCTCTTGTCCACCAGGTATATTCCATCCTGGAATATCCTGATATCGAAACCATGCACCCTGGTAGCCTGCTCAATATTGGCCATGGTCTGGCCAACCCGCTCCTTGTCGATGCCTGTGATCGTTACTTCATCTTTGCCGATCTCGACCTTTGCGCCCTCTAGAATTCTGGCGGATCGAGACTTCCTTTCGCCCAGGAAATTGTTTATGATGAGCTCATCGGAAGCTGCCTTGAGCTGTATGGGGAAGTGGGAGTACACGACCTTCATCTTGTACTCATATCCTCGGGTTACGCCTGCAATCATATTGCTGATGTGCGCAGCCAATGTCCCCACCATTGCTCGGTGGCGCTTTCTATCGAGCCTGGAATTCACGATCAGTTGAGATTCCTCGTTCTTGATCTCTATCTCAGGATAGCAAAGCTGCCGGCTGACCTCGCCTTTCGGCCCCTTAACCGTGACGGTATTCCCGTCAACGGTTACGGCAACTCCTTCCGGGATCTCGACATGTCGTGCAATCTCTTTGACCATTGCGACCACCTAATACACGTAAGCCAGGAGCTGACCGCCCAGGGATTGGCTCCTGGCATCAGAATGGGCCATGACTCCCTTACTGGTGCTTAATATCAGAACTCCGAAGTTCCTGGCGGGGAGGAATCGCTTCTCCCATTTCTCCATCTCGGTCACCTTGGTAGAAAACCGGGGCTTAATTACACCGCATCGGTTGATCCTTCCCAGGAGCTTCACTCTGAACATTCCCGACTTTCCGTCGTCAACAAATTCGAACTCGCCTATGTATCCTCGATCCGCCATAACCTTCAGAGCTCTTCCTATGAGCTTGGAGGCGGGATGAATGATACATTCAGGCTTGCCTACGCTCTCCGCATTCTTTATTACGGATAGGGCATCGGCCAGTGGATCCAATAACAATGCAACCACCTACGAATACTTTTCAAAACCCATCTCAGGGGCTATCTCTCGGAAACACTGCCGGCACAGGTATATCCCATACTTTCTCACCAGGCCGTTTGTGTTTTCACAGCGCTTGCAATGGTTTGCGCCTCTTCCGAAGACCTTCTTTCCTTTCTTCATGCTGCCTCCAAGATCTCAATGCCGAACTTCTTACAGACGAACTCTATAGTATCGTCTTTATTCAGCCTCTGCCGGCTGGGAAGTTTCTTTTGCGCCACGCGCCGCATCGCAATCCTATAGCCGGCCCTCTTCAAGGCAACTGACACATCCATGCCGAATATGCCGATCTCGGGATCGTATCGCATGCCCGGAAAGTCGGTGTGCTCCTCAACGCCGAAAGAGAAGTTGCCCTGCAAGTCGAACTGGCTCTTTTTCAAGGTATTTCCTGTAGCTTTCAGGGCTATGATCAGGAAATCCTCAGCCGCTTTTCCTCGCAAGGTGAGCTTTGCTCCTATTGGCTCGTTCTTTTTGATGCCGAAGGTGGGCAGAGTTTTCTTGGCAATGGAACGAACGGGCTGCTGTTTGGTAATGGCCTTCATTATGGTTTCAGCGTTTACCAGCCTCTGACCGCTCTCTCCTACGCCCACATGCACGACAACCTTGTCGATACGGGGAATTAGATTGGCATTCATCTAACTGCCCCCAACTTGATGACAGGCTGATCTTTTCCGATCATGTAAACATAATCCTGGATGGTCTCGAATTCCTTGTCGCCCGAGATGATGACGCGATTGGGCTGGGAGCTCTTCACGGTTATGATCTCCTTGATCTTACCCGTTTGGCCGGAGTGCTTTCCACCTACGACCATGGCCAGATTGCCGATCTCAAAGCCGATCCTATCCTCAATGCTCTTGTCGGGCAGTGAGAGAACCAGAGAATCGCCAACCTTAAACTCGCCTTCTGCCAGCTTATTTGAGCCGTCGGAGAGGTTGAGCTGCTGCTTTTTGCCCGATATTATGGTTTTATTCTCAATCCGGGCCAGCTTTCTCACGTCGCCGGTCTCAAGAAGGCTGAGATAGAACATCCCCTTCTCATCTTTGAGCATTCTATATTGCTGATTGCTCGATGGAACGGATATGACATCGAATATGCCTACAGGCAGCTTGTAATCCTTCTGGGCTTTTCCATCCAACAGCACCTTGCCCTCGTACAGAGCTCTCTTTGCTTCGCGGGCATTATCTACCAGCTTAAGCATATCTCTGATTACCATCACGAGAGGCATGCTATTCCCAGCGGAATGAGGCCCGGGACTGGTCTTGGCAACCCATGCGTGGGTCTTTCTTGCAATGGGCCAGCTCACTGGAACAGTTACTCTTTTTTGATGTCGGCTCACTCTGATCGCCTCGCGAAGATCTTCTCCCTCTCTGCGTCTTCAAGATTGAGCTTAACTATCATGACGTTGGAGGGATGAATAGTTCTCGGCACTTCAGTTCCGTCCGCCCGGTAGTTGCTCACGCCTGCCACTTTGATGGTGCACTTCTTAAGGTCCACATCCTCGACCTCTCCTTCGGTGCCGGCGTGATCGCCACGCATAACCTTGACGGTGTCCCCCTTGCGCAGTTGTGCATTGCGCCTCTTCAGCTCTTCGCGCAAAGCTTTGCTCAAGGGTGCGTGCATGTACTTTTGACGCCTATGCAGCGGTGCGGTATACCTCGCTTTCCGCTGCTTCCTTGGCTGTTTCGTAATCATAATAATCACACAATCATGGATGCCGCGGAAGCGACTTTGCTAAATCTTTCCGCTACCTCGCGGGCCACAGGTCCCTTAACCTCAGAGCCCTTGGGAACGCCCTCGTCATCTACGATAACGGCAGCATTATCCTCGAATTTTACCCTGAGGCCGTCGGGCCTTCGAAACTCCTTTCTCTGGCGGATGATGACGGCTTTAAAGATCTGCTTTCTCATCTCCGGAGTTCCCTTCTTCACAGATACTACTACGACGTCTCCAATCCCTGCGCAGGGCTGTCTATTTTTCACGCCTCGATAGTTCTTGACTGCGATGACGTGTAGCGTCCGCGCACCTGTATTGTCTACACAATCCAGGTATGCGCCAGTGTTGATCGCCCTTGGGATCTTGGCCTTTTGTCCTTTCATTTCAAGACCTCCACTACTACGTAGGATTTGGTCCTGGAAAGGGGCCTACACTCCGCTATCTTGACACGATCCCCCGCCTTGGCATCAATGCAAGGGGGATTGTGCGCATGGATCTTGGACTGCCTCTTCTCGAATCGTTCATACTTCGTTGCTTTCTTTTCGAACTTACGCAAGACTACCACGGTATTGTCCATCTTGTCGCTGACCACGGTGCAACTGAAGACCTGGCCGCGAACAGGGAGGGTACCATGGAAGGGACACTTCGGATCATTGCACTCCTTTTCCGGCGCGCTAACGTCCAGTCCGATATCCCTCATAACTTCCACCTCGTCCTCTGCATTCTCTTGCTTATTCTGTTCTCGGGCTGCGAGATCAGGATTGAACCGTAGACCCTCACGTTTTGCCCATCGGGCAATGTGAAGATCAGGCTCGTATTCTTTTTGGCGAGACGCAAAACCTTGGCTTTCGTCTCTAAAAGGAACGTATTCCTGGTCTCGTCCACAACCTGGGCCTTAAGCCCGATCTGGCCCGGATCGCTGCTTTTTTCGACCAACACATCAAGGCCGATCAGCTCGTGCCTGGCCAGGCTTTCAGGATTCAGGTTCACTTCCCAACGCTCCGTTTGGAGCGTCTTGATCCCCGTCGCTCCGTTTGGACCGTCTTGATCCTGGCGACCGTCCTGCGGAGGTCTCTGATCCTCCCCGGCTTCTCCGGGGCGCCGCCGGCAGTAACGATGCCTCTCTCGCGGATGAGCTCGCTTTCGAGCTTTCGGAGCTCCTCTGTAATCTCTTCCGCGTTCATGTTTCGAATCTCATCAATCTTGAAGATCGCCATTTCGGATCACTCCTCCTTGGCGCATGGCTCGCTATCCGCCTTCTCCTCGGAGAGAGACGCATCCTCTGCCACGCCCTCGGCTCTTGCCGGCTCATCCAGGGGAGCGGGCGCGGCCACCGGCTCAGACTCTAAGAGCTGATCCAGATCGCTCTTCTTCTCAGGAGCGGCGGCAACAGCTGGCTGTGGCACAACTGGGCCTTTTGCGGGCTTCGTTTCCACGACCGGGAGAGCGACCTCGCGCTTTTCGATCCGGAAGTCGTCGGGAAGCCGCACATCGGGCGGGATGATCCTGACCTGGCATCCAATGACACCCAGCTTCTTTACGGCTACGGAGTAGCCTTTATCCACGAGATCAATGGCCGGCTTGCCGGAGTGCTTGATATATCCGGAGATGAATTTCTCGGTTCGGGAGCGCGGGCCGGTCAGCTTTCCGCTGATCACAATCTCGCAGCCTAATGCGCCCGCATCCATCACTCTTCTCATCATGGACTGGCCTGCCTTTCGGAAGTACCAGCCGCGCTCCAGAGAGGAAGCGAGACGATTGGCCACAACTCTGCCGTTCAAGTCGCCCCTGCCCACATCCTGCACATCGATCTGGGGATTGTCCAGATGGTATTTGCGATCCAGGTCACGGGTGATCTTCCTGATCAATTTGCCGCCTTTTCCGATGACCATGCCCGGCTTTTCCGCATAGACAGTGATCTGAGTGCCCATGGGAGTGCGGTTCATGACCATGCCGCCGTATCCTGCCCTCTCCAGCTCTTCCGCCAGATACTCATTGACGAGAGCTTTGGATCTGCCCTCCTCCACGAACTTCTTTTCTACAGACATCAGCTCTTCACCTCAGTCAGGACCATCTCCACGGAGACAGTCTCTGTGTTCTTGGGGGTGGCTCTTCCCATGGCGCGAGGCATCCATCCCTGGATGGTCCTGCCCTTTTTTGTACCGGCATGGAAGATCCTCATCTTCTCGGACTCCATTCCCTTGTACTCGGCATTGGCAAGTGCGTTATCCAGGACGACCAGAACCGCTTTGGCGGCCTTTTCCGGATATCTGCCGGCATCCCATCCCACCACGCCATGCCTGTGGGCCACATTTCTTCGGTAGCGCTTGAAGGGAATAGCCCTCTTCAAGGCTATTACATCTTCCAGGTAGGCACGGGCGAGGCTGGCCCTCATGCCCTTCAGCGTCCTGCAGATCTCGTGGGCATGCTTAGGTGAGATGTGAAGCTCCATCCCCATGGCCCTTGAAGAGCGTCCTGCAGGCGTAAGCGAATAATTCAATCTGCCCAAATCTACACACCTCACTTCAGCGGCACATATTTGCTTGATCTGGTAGCGCCCACGCCTGCGGCACCGTGCTGCACGCGACCACGCGTGAGCGCGAACTCGCCGAAGAAGTGCCCGATCATCTCGGGCATGACCTCCACCTTTTCGAAGCTCTTGCCGTTGTAGATCTCGAGATTCTTGCCCACCATATCAGGCATAATTATCATATTCCTGATGTGGGTTCGAACCGAGTCCTTGTTCTTCAGGCTCGCCAGGAGCTTCTTGTTCTCCTTGACAAGGCCTCTATTGATCGATCTGCGCTGCCGCGCTGGTAAGAGCCCGGCAAGCTCCTCTATACTCATCTTGGCGAGGTCGGCAACCTTCCGGCCCCGATACAAGAATTCTTCCTTCCTCTTAGGAAGCTTGGATCCTGCTTTCTTAGCCAAAACCTTTCACCTAGCGCTTACCGGTTCTTCTTGCGGCAATTGAACCTACCTTTCGCCCGGGAGGCGTATTCCTGCTGACGGTCTTTGGCCTCCCTGGATGCTGGCGTCCGCCGCCACCGAAGGGGTGGTCTACGGCATTCATTGCAACGCCTCTGACGATGGGCCATTTCTTGGCCTTGGACTGGAACTTAAAGAAGCTCTTGCCTGCCTTGACCAGGGGCTTATCCAGACGGCCTCCTCCGGCGACGACTCCAATGGTTGCCATGCATTTCGGGGACAGCCACTTCATCTCGCCGCTGGGCAGTTGAACGACGGTTTGACCGACATCATGAGCCACGAGAATGGCGCAGACGCCTGAAGCTCGGGCGAACTGGCCGCCGTGCCCCGGCTGCGATTCGACGTTGCAGATTGGTATGCCCTCCGGAATCTCCGCCAGATGCAAAGTGTTTCCCAGCTCAATGGGAGCCGATATGCCGCATGCGACCTCCTGGCCCACATACATGCCCTCGGGAACCAGGATGTATCGCATCTCACCGTTGCTCAAGGCCACGAGCGCAACAGGAGCTGTTCTCGCGGGGTCGCGCACTATTTCCTGGACCACGCCTTTTATCGTCTCATCGCTATCGACTTTTATGTGCTTGATGTCCGCCCTGTACCTGTGGGAGGGTGCCCTGTACGTAGGACCTCCTGCACCTCTATTCTGAGATATGATTCGATGTCCCATATTTTACCCACCTACAGCAGTCCCAGCCTTGTGGCTAATTCGTTCGCGCTTCCCTCTCCGGCCAGCCGGACGACGGCCTTCTTTTCTCCCCGAGAGGTTATCATGGTCCTGACTGCCAGGACATCGATATCATAAAGCTCCTCCAGGGCTTTCTTGATCTCCGGCTTGGTGGATTTCATATTCACCAAAAACTCCAGGGTATCATTGGAGTCGATCATGCCGGTGACCTTTTCTGTGACATATGGACTCTTGATTATCATTGCACGGCCTCCGCTCTGCCCTTTTTGGCGAGCTTTTCCAGGGAAGACTCAGTCCAGACGGTCAGCCTTCCCGCCTTGGTTCCAGGGGCAAGCAGCTCGGCGTTCAGCTTCTCCACGGTGACGAAGTCCACGCCTGGAAGATTTCGGGCGGCTTTTCCCAGGCCCTGATCTGTTCCGGCGACAATGAGCAGGCTCTTTCGGCCTCTATATTTCCTTCCCCGCAGTTTGCCCTTGCCGGCACGAATATGTCTTCCGTCCTTGGCCCTCTCAACATCATCCCAGAGGCCTGCCGCCACCAGGAACTTGATGACGTCTGTGGTCTTGCTCAGGGATTCGAGGTCGTTCTTGGCCACAACAGGCAGCTCTCTCGTGAACCTGTGGCCTCTTGCCTCGACCAGCCCGGATGAGGCAGTTGCGGCGATTGCGGAGCGGATGGCTTTGCGCCTCTCCTTTTTATTGACCTTTTCTGAATAGTCGGCATTGGGCTGAGGCGCATGTGAGCGGCGGCCGCCTACGGCCATGGGTACGCCTGCAGCTTTTCTGCCGTTCTTCAATCTGGGAACTCTGGAGACGCCGTGTCCCGGACCCCAGGAAAGGGCAGAGGTATTCATGCCCGCATAGAAATGAGGTCCATAGGCCTGCAGCCTGTTGGCCTGAGCGGCCAGTACGGCCCTCTTGATGATATCCGGCCGATATTCCTCCTCGAACACAGGAGGCAGCTCAATCTGGCCGCTTGCATTTCCCAATATATCAATGACATTTGCCAGCATTATCTAGACCCCCTGCTTGGACTCTTGGCTTACGTAGAGGAACTCCGGCGCCTTTACGAAGTTC
>JAPKYA010000053.1 GCA_026394565.1 Methanothrix sp. | reverse complement strand
TGCAAGAGCCACACCCTCGTGCGCGACTACGAGCGCGCCGAGCTGGTCTGCTCTGATTGCGGTCTGGTCATCGACGAGAATTTCATCGACCAGGGGCCGGAGTGGAGAGCCTTCGACCACGACCAGCGCATGAAGAGGTCTCGGGTGGGAGCGCCCATGACCTACACCATCCACGACAAGGGCCTTTCCACCATGATCGACTGGAGGAACAGGGACTCCTACGGCAAGACCATATCCTCCAAGAACCGCGCCCAACTGTACCGGCTGAGAAAGTGGCAACGCCGCATAAGGGTCAGCAATGCCACGGAGAGAAACCTGGCCTTCGCGCTCTCTGAATTGGACAGGATGGCGTCTGCCCTGGGTCTTTCCAGAAACGTGCGGGAGACGGCAGCCGTGGTCTACAGGAAAGCCGTGGACAAGAACCTCATTCGCGGGCGGAGCATTGAGGGCGTGGCCGCTGCGGCGCTCTATGCCGCCTGCCGGCAGTGCAATGTGCCCCGCACCCTGGACGAGATTGCTGAGGTCTCCAGGGTTTCCAGAAAGGAGATCGGCAGGACCTACAGATTTGTCTCCCGCGAGCTGGCTCTCAAGCTCATGCCGACGAGCCCCATTGACTACATTCCCCGCTTCTGCTCCGGCCTGAATCTGAAGGGCGAGGTGCAGGCCAAGGGAATAGAGATCCTGCGCCAGGCAGCAGAGAAGGAGCTCACCAGCGGGCGCGGGCCGACAGGCGTGGCCGCAGCCGCCATCTACATCGCCTCCATACTCTGCGGAGACCGAAGGACGCAGCGCGAGGTAGCCGATGTGGCGGGAGTGACTGAGGTTACTATCAGGAACCGCTACAAAGAGCTGGCAGAAGAGCTGGACATTGAGATAATCCTTTGATCCGTTCTTCTCTTATATTTTTTTGGCACGCTCGATTTTATTACTATCTTCATGCCGTTGCCGGTTGATTTAATTGAATCCTCCGCCCAATTAGCGCACCATTCGACCAGAAAAACCAGTGAGATCAGCAAAATGAAATCGATCATAATAAAAGGTGCCCGCGAGCACAACCTCAAAGATATAACCGTAGAGTTGCCCCGAGATCGCTTCATAGTCATCACCGGCGTCTCCGGCTCGGGCAAATCCACTCTCGCCTTCGACACCATCTACGCCGAGGGCCAGCGCCGCTACGTAGAATCTCTTTCAGCCTACGCCCGCCAGTTCCTGGGCCAGATGGATAAGCCTGATGTCGATAGCATTGAAGGCCTGTCCCCGGCCATCTCCATCGAGCAGAAGACCACCTCCAAAAACCCGCGCAGCACTGTGGGAACGGTAACAGAGATCTACGACTACCTGCGCCTCCTCTTTGCCAGGATCGGTGTGCCCCACTGCCCGGTGCACGACATATTGATACAGTCCCAGTCGCCGGAGAGAATAGCGGAGAGCATTCTGGAGGAGGCGAAGAGCGATGCAGACCCCGGCAGCAGCCATGTGACGATTCTTGCTCCCGTCGTCCGCCAGAAGAAGGGAACCTACGGCCAGCTCATTGCCGACCTGAACAGAGAGGGCTATGCACGGGTGCGGGTGAACGGAGAGATACGCAAGACGGATGAGATAATCGAGCTGGACCGCTACAAAATGCACGACATTGACGTGGTCGTGGACCGGCTCGATCCCGCTCTGGATAGATCGCGGCTGGTGGAGGGCGTCGAGAATGCTCTCCAGAAAGCAGAAGGCCTGGTCATCGTCCTTTTTGCCGAAGGCGGGGAGCGGCTCTACTCCGCCACCATGGCCTGTCCTGTCTGCGGCATGGCCTTCGAGGAGCTGCAGCCGCGCATGTTCTCCTTCAACAGTCCCTTTGGAGCCTGCGAGTCCTGCAATGGCCTGGGCATTCGCATGGAGTTCGACCCGGATCTGATCATACCGGACAGGGAGCTATGCATCGCCGACGGGGCGGTGGCGCTGTACCGAAATGCCATCGACGGCTGGCGTGGCCAGCATCTGGCGGCCGTAGCCAAGCACTTCGGCTTCGACGTCCTCACCCCCATGAAAAGCCTCTCCGAGGTGCAGTACAATGCCCTGATGTACGGCTCAGAGGAGCGCATCCAGTTTTCCATGAGCATGAAAAATGGTGATGCCTACTGGATGCACAACGGCCAGTGGGAGGGTCTGATTCCGCAGAGCATCCGCCTCTACGGCCAGACAGCGTCTGAGTATAGGCGCGAAGAGCTGGAGAAGTTTATGCGCGTCCTTCCCTGCCCGACTTGTGGCGGCCGCAGGCTGAAGGGGAAGGTGCTGGCCGTAAAGGTCGGAGAAAAGTCCATTGTGGATGTGACAGATCAATCCGTTGGCGAGAGCATCGACTTCTTCGCAAAGCTCGGCCAAAAGCTCTCGGAAAAGGAGCAGGAGATCGCCCGCCAGATCTTAAAGGAGATCTCCTCTCGCCTCGGCTTTTTGGAGCACGTGGGTCTCGCCTACCTCACCCTATCCCGGAACGCCGGCACCCTCTCCGGAGGCGAGGCGCAGCGCATTCGCCTGGCCACACAGATCGGCTCCAACCTGACCGGCGTTCTCTACGTGCTGGACGAGCCCTCCATCGGCCTTCATCAGAGGGACAACGCCCGGCTGATTGAGACGCTAAAGAAGCTGCGGGACCTGGGAAACACGCTAATCGTAGTAGAGCACGATGAGGAGACCATTCGCAGCGCCGATCACGTGCTGGACATAGGGCCCGGTGCGGGAATTCACGGCGGCTACGTGGTGGCAGAAGGCACGCCTCAGGAGATCGAGAAGAGCCCAGCCTCGCTCACCGGCCAGTACCTCTCCGGGAAAAAGAGCATCAATGTCCCGGTCAGCCGCAGGAAGAGCAATGCCTTCATTCGCCTCAAAGGCTGCCGGGAGAACAATCTGCAGGACATAGACGCCGCCATTCCCCTGGGCGTTCTGACGGTGGTCACCGGCGTCTCGGGCTCGGGCAAGTCCACCCTCATCTACGACACTCTCTACCGGGCCCTCATGAAGAAGATTTACAAATCAAGCACAGAGCCAGGCGAGTACGATGAGATTCTTTTCGACTCAGAGGTGGACAAAGTCATCGTCATCGACCAGAGCCCCATCGGCCGGACGCCCCGCTCCAATCCTGCCACCTACACCAAGATCTTCGATCCCATCCGGCTGGCCTTTGCCGAGACCAAAGAGGCCAGGGTGCGCGGCTACAAAGGGGGGCGCTTCTCCTTCAATGTGCGGGGCGGCCGCTGTGAGGCCTGCCAGGGAGACGGGCTGATCAAGATCGAGATGAATTTTCTGCCCGACGTCTACATCGAGTGTGAGGAGTGCAAGGGCACCCGCTACAACCGGGAGACACTGGAGGTCAAGTACAAGGGCAGGTCCATTGCAGAGGTGCTGGACATGACTGTGGAGGAGGCGCGGGAGCATTTTCAGAACATTCCGGCCATAAAAAGCAAGCTCGATACCCTCTTGGGCGTGGGTTTGGGCTACATCAAGCTGGGGCAGAGCTCGACCACCCTCTCAGGCGGCGAGGCGCAGAGGATCAAGCTCACCCGGGAGCTGGCAAAGCGGGGCACAGGAAAGACCATTTACCTGCTGGACGAGCCGACTACAGGGCTGCACTTTGATGATGTCAAGAAGCTCATCTCCGTCTTAGACGACCTGGTGGCCAAGGGCAATACCGTGGTGGTCATCGAGCACAACCTGGATGTCATCAAGTGTGCCGACTACATCATCGACCTGGGGCCGGAAGGGGGCAGCGCCGGCGGGCGGATTGTGGCTGCGGGCACGCCGGAAGAGGTCGCTCTCGTAGAGGAGAGCCACACGGGCAGGTACTTGAAGTCGAGGGTCGGCGGCAGTGGGCCGGGAGCAAATGGGGCGGGAAAGAAGGGCGCAAAAGCGAAAGCCGGAGCAAAGTAGCCCCGGCAGGATTCAAATGGAAAAAATGAAAATCATCTATGCTGCATGAGAATAATGCATTTATAAAGCTTCCTGGGCGGAAATGAAGGCAATTACGAGCGCAAATCGGCCCCAAAGCCCCGGATTGTGTCCAACCGAAAGACTTATTTACTATCTGTATGCAAAATAAGCAGAGGACTTTCGGATTATTGGGGCAAAAATATGACAAAGATAATCGCTCTATCTGATACGCATTTGGATGACGTGGATATTAAATGGATTGATAAAGACAAAAAAAAATATGATTATGCAAAGACTCTGGGCATTGATGAAAAATTTTTGCCTTTTCTCAAGAATGCGGATTATTTGCTTCACGCTGGTGACATTCAATGTCAAACAGCTTATAATATGCTGAAGAATTTGAATAGCAAATTGATAGCAGTAAAAGGATATCAAAACGATGATGATATCAACAATCCCGCCTTGCCGCCAGATGACTTGTTTACGACTGATGAAGGGGTACGTGTTGGTCTTGTGCATCGGGCGTTTGCCGAAACTTTTAATGAGGCTGTGAAAAAAGCTAAAGATATGGATGTGCAAGTTCTAGTCTTTGGACATATCCACCATCCCTTAATAGCGAAAGGCGAAAGAATGCTGATCTGTCCCGGATATAGCAGGACTATCGTATCCGAGCTTGATTCGAAAGCGATAAATGCAACTAATTCAAAAGGAACTCCAACATATAGGAACTCTCTTCCTTCCATGGCGCAGATAACCATTGAAAGCAGTGGTTTTATCCGCGCGATGATAATTCCGCTCAAGTATTCACCTACCGATTATCAGCTTATTGCCTACAAAGGCTGACCATAGAGAATGATCTTTGAGGTGCTAAGATGCAAGAGATAACGAAAATTATTGCACTCTCCGATACCCATAATGGAAAAATTCCTTCCATCGTAAGTGCATATCTAAAGGATGCGGATTACCTGCTTCATGTCGGCGATATTGCTTCTCTTTCCGCATATAATGACTTAATTGAACTTGCCTTGTTGACAAAAAATAAATCAAAAGGTTTGATAGTGGCAAAAGGCAGCGAGGACAATGATTCAAGCTTACCGGCCCTGAAAGATAAAAATGTTATTACGGTAAGCGGGGTGTATGTGTTTCGCTGGAATAATATTAAAGGACCGAATGTTATTCCAGAAACGGATGAAGCAAGACTTATAGAATTTCTACAAAAGAACCTCGGGATTGATTGGGTAAAAACTGCGAAAATTAAAAAAGATAATATAAAAAAGACCATCAAAGTATATACTTCAACAAACTCACTTTTCCTAATACTTAACGAAGAAAACCAAGAGGTAATCTTGAAGATGGATGGCAGTAAGATTGATAAATTCATAGTAAAGAAGGAAAATGGTGAGCTAAACATATTTGGCGGGATTAGCATTGGCCTGATGCATGATGTACTTACAGATGGCAGCCCATACTTCACTTCTGCAACGGATTTAGCGAATGGCTCTTCAGGAGAATGGGTTGAATGGGGACTGGCCAATGGAGTAAACGTGCTTGTCTTTGGGCATGTTCGTTATCCGATAATTGCAAATGGCAAGAATTTGCTGATCTGTCCAGGCCATAGCAGCAGCTCTTACACTGCGGATGATTGTGGGTCCGTCCCCACAATGGCACAACTGATCATCAAAGAAGGCTTTGTATTCGCGGCTATCGTCCCACTTGATGGTTCGCTTCGTAATAATGAGCATTTTGCCAAATTCTGGCCCTATCAAAGTGACTAGCAATATGAATGGCGAGAATTAATGACTTGAGCGCCAATATGACCCGAATAATCGCTCTATCCGATACCCACCTGCAAGATGGGTTGCTCCCTCCCGCCGTAGCCGCGCTTGCCAAGAACGCCGACATCATTCTTCACGCCGGCGATTTCGTCTCAGCGAAGTGCCACGCCGCCCTGGCAGCCCTGGGCCGGCTGGAGGCCGTGCACGGAAACTCAGACTGCCCCGAGCTTAAGAAGCTCTTGCCGCAGCGAAAGGTGATCGAGGTCGAAGGGGTCAGAATCGGCCTGGTGCACATGGCCTCGCACGGCTCAGACCTGGTGGGTGCGGAGATGATGGCAAGAGAGATGGATGTGCGGGTTTTGGTCTTCGGGCACATCCATCGACCTCTCATCGAAAAGGGCAAGCGTCTGCTCATCTGTCCGGGCAGCACCACGCTTCCCCGCATGTCGGCGCCTTCTGTTGCAGAGCTAGAAATAATGGACGGAAATGTGCGGGGAAATATCATTCCTGTGGGAAGTCCGGCGTGCAATTATCTCAAGTTCGCCGGGGAGCTGGCGAGAAAGGGGTAGAATCGGGATTTCGCATCTAAGCGCCAACGCGTGATGCCCTGGATCTCGCGCGAAGCCGCTAAGGTGTGAAGAAGGCAACCATTAGGGGAATGTCAGGACTCGATGACCTGCTGGCGCGAGGGCGATAGGATGCATACCTGGAAAGCGCCAGGAAGATGGATGGTGAGGCTGCCAGGCGGAGGTCAAGACGATGAAGGCTAGATCGTGGGGAGCTTGCTGGTAATATTCAGAGATATCCTTTCGGACATAGCCAATATATATGGGAAGCAACATTAGGTCAACCGTCCGCCTAGAGGTATCTCGAGTGTCTAACTATCCCATGGACAAGAGACATTGCTATTGCAAAAGACAATGCATGTGGCAAAGACGATCTAATTATCTAATAACATGACAGGGGGAATGTCACGCAACTTTATTTCATTCTTGCTTTGATCGCGTTGGACTGCGCAAAGGGCTTTATTAATCAAATGGAACTGAACGAGGTTGGACTTTGTCCCGACTAATCGCCAGATTCGACGCTAGCCTTCAAGGTGGTAGCTTCTTGTTCAAGCGTCCGATGTTCGATGATCTCAGCTACAAGACTACGATCCGTGATTTTGATGTGGAACTGTGCCTTAGCAATAATTTACCAGCATATTACCGAAACATGCAGAAGAGTGGTACCCCTATCCCAAAAGAATATACTGATGAGAATTGGTATTGGGCAACTTCGAAGGTAACGATTCAATCAGCACGCAATGAGGATATGACAATCCCAATGCCTCAGACGATTGATGGGCGGAAAAGCTACGAAGAACGACGTAGATATTTCAAAGAACGCAAACCTGCGTATCAACAAGCTGCATGGGATGTGTTAGACAGAGCCGTGCGCTTCTTCAAATATCGTCTTCATAATCCGAATCTTTCATTAGTGAACCAGTACAACAACGATTTTCAGAACCCTATTTGGATTGATGAGAGTGGAAACGAAATTAAAGATACAGAGGGGATTATCGTCGTAACTAGTTTATCTTCGCTTAATCGCTTTGGTGTTAGATTCTTGTCCCGCCATGACGATACAGATCTTGTGAATGCTCTGCAAAATCCTATCTCACCAGATCTGATCGAACAGCTTCTCTCGGATGCTCAGTCTGCCGTATTCCAAGGCAATCTGAGACGATTTGTCCTGGAGACTGCGATAGCTTGTGAGACCGCCGTGAAGCAGACATTCTTTGCTAAGGCAACGCCATCTGGAGCGGCATACGAGTATTTTGAAGACAAAGGGAAGGTCCACGTTTCAATTCCTGAGCTGATCCATTCGGTGGCTAAACAGGCATTTGGAAAAAGTTTCAAAGAGGATGAGGAGTCCCACTATAACAATATTGATTTCCTTTTTCGCTGTCGTAACAAGGTAGCACATAGAGGCGAACTCATATACAGGGATGGCTCAGGCATATTACATCCCGTTGACAAAGACAAGTTGGAAGAATGGTGGGAATCTGTTACGATTTTGCGTGCATGGCTCCTTGCCAAAGCAAAAGAGCAGGAGGAAACCAAACCTACCTGAGAAGATAAATACAACCCCTTGGGACGCCATCATGCAATATGTGTAACGTGCTGGAGACACCATCTTTTTTTATTCATAAAACCACATGAGATTATTATGAGTATGAGGAAAGATCTCAGGACTTCGAGAGCTGGCCTACAACCTCTGGTGGAGCTGGCACCTTGAGGGCCGGGCGCTCTTCAAGCTCCTGAGTCGCCGGGACTCGTATCTGAGCAACCGCAATCCGGCAAAGATGATCAACAGCAAATGGTAAATACTAAAAACAACAACAGAAATGGACGAATAGAAGCAAACAAGGACAAAACAAAAAGTGATGGATATGAGTGGACTTTGTAAGGTTAAGGAAGTGGCTGAATCCTTCTCACCAACACATCCAAAAATGGATGACGATTTAGGCATCCTTCCCCCTAGCATGCGTAAGAACTTCCTTGCTACCATGAACCGCAACCGTGAAGCTTTCGAGGCGTTGGCTAAATTATAGCTCCAACCTGCGCATTCTCGTTTTTATCCATTTTATTATCTCTTCGATCACGTCCTCTTTAGATATCGCATTCGGATCTATACGGGCAACCCAACAAGAAAAACCAATCAACTCATCTCGTTCTACGCCAATGTAATACCCATATTCTCCAAGAATTATATCCGCAAGCGCAAATGCTGTTCGTTTATTACCATTATTAAATATATGCGAATTGGCGGAATAAATCGCAAGGGAAGCTTTCATAATTGGGTCCGTTTCATAGTTGATCGCTTCAAGTTGAAAATAGAGATCGGAGCCTGCACCATCTCGAATCCCTGGACGGTTATCATCATCATATTTTATAATATGGCTATTCATTGCCAGAAATTGTTCTTCAGTTATCGGGTCCATGCCATCAAGCCATGAGCCAAATGAATGCCTTAAGGTATCAACTTATGCATTGAGATGGCTAAATCCAACCTCAATCAATATATCGGATGGAGCAATGTGTAACCTTTTATCCATCTCTACTTTCCCGCTATTCGAAGGATATATCTCTGAAGAGAGCCCCATTACAGACCGCTAGGGAGCTGACACATTCATGCAAGGCATCAAAGACAAATTCCCCCATCTGCCGGAAAAGATCTCAGGACTGCGAGAGCTGGCCTACAACCTCTGGTGGAGCTGGCATCCTGAAGGCCGGGCGCTCTTCAAGCTCCTGAGTCGCCGGGGCTGGTATCTGAGCAACCACAATCCGGTAAAGATGATCAACCGCATGGACCGGGAGGCACTGGTGGCGGCCACATCCGAACCTCACTTCATGAGGCATTATGACTATGTGATGGCCCGTTTTGAGAGCTACATGAATCCATCCACCGGCTGGTTCTGCTCCAGCGTAGCCCAGCCGGAAAAGTGCAAGATCGCCTACTTCTCTGCGGAGTACGGCCTGCACCATGCTCTGCCCTTTTACGCAGGCGGTCTCGGCTTTTTGGCGGGAGACTTTCTCAAGGAGTGCAGCGACCTGGGCCTGCCTCTTGCGGCTGTGGGATTCATGTACCCGCAAGGGTATCTTCGCCAGATGATCTCTCCGGACGGCTGGCAGGTGGGGGCCTGCGAGATGCTGGACCGCGAGAATGCGCCCATCCGAAAGATGCTGGACACCAATGGCGATCCCATCACCATCAAGGTGCCTGTCATGGACCCGCCCATTTATCTGGAGGTCTGGAAGGTTCAGGTGGGAAAGACCGGCCTTTATTTGATCGATACCTCCAGCGAGGCCAATGATCCCTGGAACCGCGTCATATCCGATCGGCTTTATACCGGTGATCTGGAGCAGCGCCTGCGCCAGGAGATAGTGCTGGGCATTGGCGGCGTGCGCATCTTGCGCCACCTGGGAGTGGACTATTCCGTTCTTCACTGCAACGAAGGCCATCCCGCTTTCGCCATCCTGGAGAGGATTCGGGAGAAGGTAGAAGGAGGGGCGAGCTACCGTGATGCCTTCGAGCAGGTCCGCAGCACCACGGTCTTCACCACACACACGCCTGTACCCGCCGGCCACGACGTCTTTTCCTATCAGCTCATGGACAAGTACTTCGGCTCTTACCTTCCAACACTGGATCTCTCCAGAGATGAGCTCTTCCGCCTGGGCATGAACCCTGCCAGGCCAGAGGGCTTTAACATGACTGCCTTTGCCCTGCGCTGCAGTGCTTTTAGAAACGCTGTGAGCAAGAAGCACGGAGAGGTCAGCCGCGAGATGTGGCATCCGCTCTGGCCGGAACTCACTGTGGACAGGGTTCCCATTGAGCACATCACCAATGGGGTGCATGTGCCCACCTGGATTGACCGGCGCCTGGGAGATGTGATCTTCAACTGCTACCTCGGACGAACATGGCTGGAGGAGCACGATTCGCCAGCTATCTGGCAGTTGATCGACGAGATACCGGACAGCGTTCTCTGGGAGCACCATCGCTTCATGAAAGAGATGGCGATTGCCAAGATAAGAGAACGGGCCCGCAACAAGTGGCGCAAATCGGGCTCGGACTCCAACAATGTCATGGCCTCCGGGGTGCTGCTCGATCCGGCAGCCCTCACTTTGGGCTTTGCCAGGCGCTTCGCCTCTTACAAGCGGCCCACGCTCCTCTTGCAGGATATTGCCCGTCTGACTAGAATCGTGAGCGATCCCTGGAGGCCGGTGCAGATCATCTTTGCCGGCAAAGCTCACCAGGACGACTTGCAGAGCAAGCAGCTCTTGCAGCAGGTCTTCAATGCCGCCAAGGACCAAACCTTCGGAGGGCGCATCGCCTTTGTGGAGGACTACGATGAACTGCTGGCGCAGTATCTGGTGCACGGTGTTGATGTCTGGGTGAACAATCCCCTGCCGCCCATGGAGGCGAGCGGAACGAGCGGCATGAAGGCCACATTGAACGGCGTGCCGCAGCTATCCATCCTGGACGGCTGGTGGATTGAAGGCTACAACGGCAAGAACGGCTGGGCTGTAGAGGGTGCGGGAGAGGGGCCGGACAGGGACGCACGCGATGCCGCGGCCATCTACGATCTGCTGGAGAAGGATATTGTGCCTCTCTTCTACGATGTGGACGAGGATGGCGTCTCGCACGGCTGGGCTGCGGTCATGAAGGAGGCTATCAAAATGACCGGGCCGCACTTCTCTGCCCGCAGGATGGCCAAGGAGTACACAGAGAGGTTCTATCGCAAAGCATTGGAGACGGCCATGAAAACGGATAGCCGCGGGGAAAGAGAGAGAGCCAAGGGGGATATATTCGGCGGGATCTGAGCAATGCTCTGGAAAAGCTATTATTCATGTACGATCATGTTGATGTAGTAATGATTAGGAAAATTCTGACCTGAGTGTGAGGGATACTATGAAAAAAGCAATATTATTGGCAGCTCTACTTGCTCTGGTATTAGTAGCTGCAACTGGTCCTGCCTGTGCGGCAAGCACCTTTAAGGAAGACCCTGCGGTCTCTTCCTGGGGCGACAATCGGCTGGACGTCTTCGTAATGGGAACGGATAACGCTCTCTGGCATAAATGGTGGGACGGCTCCTCCTGGAGTTCGGGCTGGGAGAATCTGGGCGGAATTTTAACTTCCTCTCCCGGTGCGGTCTCCTGGGGTTACAATCGCATTGATGCCTTCGGACGGGGAACCGATAACGCACTGTGGCATAAGTGGTGGGACGGCTCCTCATGGAGCGGCTGGGAGTCTTTAGGCGGAGTCTTGACCTCAGCCCCCACCGTCTCCTCCTGGGGCGACAACCGGCTCGACGTCTTCGTGAAGGGCACCGATAATGCCCTGTGGCACAAGTGGTGGGACGGCTCCTCATGGAGCGGCTGGGAGTCGCTGGGCGGAATTCTGACCTCGGCACCGGGTGCGGTCTCCTGGGGCAACAACCGCATTGATGTCTTCGTGAAGGGCACCGATAACGCTCTCTGGCATAAGTGGTGGGACGGATCCTCA
>JAPKYA010000042.1 GCA_026394565.1 Methanothrix sp. | reverse complement strand
ATCAGGTGCTTTTGGCGGAGGAGCTGAAGGCTCTCACCGGCATGAAGAGGACCTACTTCTGCAACTCCGGGGCAGAGAGCGTTGAAGCGGCCCTGAAGCTCACCCGGCGGGCTACGGGCAAATCGAAGATCGTGGCAGCGGAGCGTGCCTTTCATGGCCGCACCCTGGGAGCTTTGGGCACCACCTACAAGTCCGTCTACCGCGAGCCTTTCCGGCCTTTGAACGAGGCGACATTCGTCCCCTATAACGATGGGGAAGCCCTCACAGCTGCTGTGACAAACGAGACGGGCGCCGTCATCCTGGAGCCGGTGCAGGGAGAAGCCGGTGTCTATGTGGCTGACGCTGAATACCTGCGCGCCGCCCGGCAGATTTGCGATGATAAGGGTGCGCTGCTTATCTTCGATGAGGTGCAGACCGGCTTTGGGCGTACGGGAAAGTGGTTTGGCAAAGATCACTTCTCAGTTATGCCGGACATCATCACCCTGGCTAAAGCCATTGGAGGAGGCCTGCCCATTGGTGCCATGCTGGCCGCGGGCCCGGCCGCAGAAGCTTTCCAGAAGGGCGACCACGGCTCCACCTTTGCCGGAGGCCCCCTCATCTGCGCTGCAGCTCTCGCCACCATCCAGGTCATAAAAGAAGAGAAGCTGGTGCAAAGGTCGGAGGAGATGGGCGCATACCTCAAGAGTCAACTGAAAAAGCTCGCCCCTCTGGAAATACGCGGCCTGGGATTGATGGTGGGCCTGGACCTGGACACGGACTGCAAGTTGCTGGTGGAAAAGGCTCTGCAAAAGGGAGTGCTGATCAACAGCACGGGCGAGCACACCCTGCGCTTCATACCGCCCCTGGTAGTCGGAAGGGAAGAGATCGATAAAGTGGTGAGCGTGATTGGAGAGTCACTCTGATTCCTGGCGGCAGTCCATGCTGCGCCCGGTCTTAAGTCAGCTCAAGCCCTACGTGGCCGGCAAGGGCTTCGGCGAGATCTCCCGCAAATACGGCATCGCGCAGGAAGCGATTGTGAAGCTGGGCAGCAACGAGAATCCCTATGGCCCCAGCCCCAATGTGGCAGAGGCTCTGGCCTGCATCTCCCCGGAGAGATACCCTGAGCCAGAGGAGCTGATCGCGGGCATCGCCGCCTATACCGGCTTTCCCGAGGAGATGATAATAATCGGAGCGGGCATGGACGGCGTCATGGATACCCTGACCCGCCTCTTTCTGGAAAAGGGCGATCTGACCTTCATTCCCACTCCAACCTTCAGCTACTATGAGATACTGACCATTACCGCCGGAGCCACGCCCAACTTCGCGCCGCGCGGGCCGCAGTTCGAGATAATAAGCGAGGTGCCGCCGGACACAAAGATGGCCTTTCTCTGCTCGCCCAACAATCCCACCGGCAATGTGATCCGCGAGCAGGAGGTTCGCGCCATTCTGGAGAGCACGGACGGCATTGTGTTCCTGGACGAGGCTTATGTGGAATTTGCAGACAAAAGCCTTGTCAGGCTGGTGGAGCGGTATGACAATCTGATTGTTGGCCGCACCCTGTCCAAAGCCTTCGGCCTGGCTGGCATGCGCCTGGGCTATGCCATAGCACCCCAGTGGATCGCCGATCAATACAGGAGGGCTGCGCCTCCCTTCTATGGCATAAGTTGTGCCTCGGTTGCGGCCGGAGCTGCGGCTCTGGCCGATCTGTCCTTTATGCAAAGATCCGTGAAAAAGATAATATCAGAGCGGCAGCGGCTGCAAAAGGAGATAAATGCGCACCCCTCCCAGGCCAACTTCCTCTATCTGGAGACGGAGCCTGCCTCCCATGAGTATGTGGAGAAATTCCTGGCCAGAGGCATCATCATTCGCGACTGCCGCTCCTTTTGGGGAGCAGGCGAGCATCATGCCCGGGTGACCGTGGGAACGCCCTCTGAGAACGACCGCTTCCTTTCCGCCTTCAGGGAGATATGCAAATAGCGCTGACCGGCACTCCCGGCACGGGAAAGACCACCGTTGCCGGGCTTTTGCCCTACCCGGGTATAGACATAAATGCCCTGGTGAAGGGGGGCATGAATTTCGGCATAGATCCGGAGAGGGGCTGCCTGGAGGCGGATATGGATGCCCTGGCGGATCATCTGGCAAAGCTGGATCCGGACGAGACCTTCATCCTGGAAGGTCATTTCTCCCATCACTTTGCAGACTGGTCCATTGTCCTGCGGCTATCTCCCTCTGTGCTCGGGCCGCGCCTGGAGGCACGAGGCTACTCTGCCCAAAAAATAAGGGAAAACCTGGAAGCGGAAGCACTGGATGTTATTTTGGTCGAGGCGGTAGAGCTTTGCGCCCAGGTTGATGAGATAGACACAACCGGAAAGAGTTCCCAAGAGGTGGCAGAGCTGGTGACGAGAATAATCCAGGGAAGGCTTAAGCTTCCTGCCGGCCAGGTGGACTGGCTCAATGATTTCTTTGGCTGATTGAATGATTTAGCAGCGTGTGCGTGTTTTTCGCAGCTCGCTCTGAGATCTTTAGCCCGGAGCGGAACTGGTTTTGATCTGGGCCAGCAGCTCCACAGAGGGAAGCATCATTTTTTGGGGGCCGCACACATTGAGGAGATGGCCGATACGTCCGGCTGCCTTTTCCAGAAAGTTGAGGCAATATGCGCCATTTTCATCAGCACAGGCAACGACCACAGCTCCCTTTTGATCGCCTGCACTGATTATGGGTGCCGACATCCAGCAACGCTTTGAGCCCGCCTGGCATTTTTGGACACAAGGCTGGCCCAGAAGCAGGCATGATTCCATTCCCTTGATAAACTCAATTAGCTCCTCCACGGATCCTTGCAACGCCCGCAGCACCAGGCCGCTCTCTTCCCTGAGAAATACTCCGCCCACTTCTGCACCACCCATGCCCGCAATGAGATGAACCAGGGCATCGGCCAGCCTCTTATCCATATCCTCCGATGATGGCAAACTGGTCTGCATTATGCCGTCGAGGGCGGCAAGCTCCCGGTTTGCCTGTATTATCCCAATCTCCAGCTCCTTTCTTGCCGTTATGTCCAGAAGATTGCCCAGGATTGCTCTCTTGCCTTCGTACTCGATGGGAACGGTCCGAAACTCGATCCAGCGACAGCTTCCGTCTTTGCGCTGCACCTTCGACTCATAAACTGGTATATCGGACGGCAAGTCGCGCTGCAGGCGGCTCACGCACTGCATATCATCGGGCTTCACGAGCTGCCAGAAGGGCAGGCCAAGCAGGCTCTGTGCAGAGCAGCCGAATATCTCTCCCAGCTTGGGATTGACAAGCCGGAAGGCTCCATCCTGCAAAATGTAAATGCCTGCCAGAGCGTTCTCCACAATATTTCTGTGGATTCTCTCTGATCGCTCGATCTGTCCGCGCATTGCTCTTTCGTTAACCTTGAATCTGGCCTCTTGAATGAGGTTCTCGAAGACATAAGGAAGGCTCTTGAAGCTTTCCAGGCTCTTGACCACATATTTGGTTGCCCTGTTCTCAAAGGCCACCACTGCCATCTCTGTAGTGCCGTGGCCGGAAACCATGACCACGGGGATGTCCGGATCAAGCTTTCTGATCCTCACCAGAACATCCAGGCCCCCAATGCCTGGCAAGACCAGGTCCACGGAGATAAGGTCATAAGCGGTGGCAGCGATCATCTCCAGCCCCCCCTCTCCCGTGGCGGCAAAGTCTAAGAAGAATTCATCATGCCTTCTAAAGCCCATTCTAATCAGCTCGGCATGCTCGGGATCGTCTTCAATAATGAGTATACGAAATGCTGCCATGAGAATCCTTCCCTGCTTAAAATAAGAGTAATAGATTTGCATATTTCTATCTTTCTACCGACCGCCATAGATTTAATAGCCTGAAAACGCATAAATCAGGCAAGATGAAACTATGCACTGCCTTCTTTCTCTTACTTCTCGTATCTTGTTGCCAGGCCAAGACCGTGATTGTCGATCCGGGTGAATCGGGAGATGCTAAGACGCTTCTGGCCGCCATCCACCTGGCCGGCAATGGTGATATGATTCAAATCCAGCCAGGAAATTATGCAGGAGCTATTGTGGATAAAAGCGTGAACATCTCCGGCCGAGGTCCCGTAATTGTAGAAGGATCATTGGCGGTAACTGCGCCCGGCTGCAGGATATCCGACATCGCCATAAAGGCCGGCGGAAATGATGCCGCCGTCAGCCTCGCCGCCCCAGACAATCAACTCGTCCGCTGCACCATAGCCGGCATCGCGACGGCCGTCAAAGTGACCGATGAGAATAATTCCGTATGGGATTGCCTGATCGATTCACCACAGGGTATTGAGATCTTCGCTGGGAAAAATGAGGTTCTGCGCTGCACCATCTCGGGCGACACGGCCATAAGAATCAACGGCACACGGGATGGCATGATCGCCGACTGCCAAATCTCTGCTTCGCAGGGGGTGCTGATAGAAGACTCCCGAGGAAATGCAGTCGTCAATAACACATTTTCCGGAAACGGATTTGGAGTAGTCCTCACCAGATCCCATGGCAACACCGTCTCCCATAACAACATGTCTCGCGGCTATATAAGCGGTCTTGATGTTGTCGATTCAAGCAACAGTAACCTGACGAAAAACTTCATAACAGGCGGCAAAGTCGGCATAAGCCTGAGGGGGTCGCATAGCTGCAACATTTCCGGCAACATCTGTGAGAAGAACGAGCGGGCGGGAATATTCGGAGAAGGAGCCGATCAAAACCTTCTGGAGAGCAATAATCTTTCCGATAACGGCAACGGCATCCTTCTTCAGGGCTCGGCGGAAAATGCTCTCGTCTCCAACCAGGCATACCGGAATCTCTATGGAATATCTTTGCGCGGCTGCACGAAAAATATGCTGCGGGAGAACGTCCTTATGGAAAACTCTTACAACCTGCGCCTTGAGCCCGCTTCGGGCCGGTCAGGATCACCAAGTCATGAATTCTTTGTACAGGACATCGACCTGAGCAATCTGGCAGACGATAAGCCCATCTGTTACCTGGTAGGAAAAACCGATCTCATGGTGCCAACGCACTGCGGCTTTTTGGGGCTCATATCCTGCAAAAACATTCGTGCCGCCAACTTGACCATAAAAAACAGCAGCACGGGCGTGCTGCTGGTCAATTCCACCAACTGCAATATCCAAAACAGCAGCATCTCCTGGGCGGAAAAGGGATTTCTCCTTCTGGACAGCCTGGCCTGCACTATATCCCGCTGCAAGGCAATAGAATGCAAGACCGGTTTTGCAGCCGAGGAATCATCCGGCTGCCGGTTTGCCTATGACCAGGCCCGCAATTGCTCTGCCGAGGGCTTCCGGGCGGACGGGGCAGGGGGCCTGAGCCTATTGGAGTGCATAGTAACGTCCAGCCAAAGCGGCATAGCAATTTATGGATCTCGGCTATGCAGGATTCAAAACTGCAGCACCGGCAAAAACCTGGAGGATGGGGTGCAACTCAGCAAATCCCATAATTGCACCCTTATCGGAAATGCCGCGTTTTCCAACGATCGAGGCATATCCCTCACTGGCAGTAACTCCTGTTTCCTGCAAGCAAATAACGCCAGTGCGAACAAGATGGACGGCATCTCATTACAGCAGCTATCAGAGGCTGTTGTCCAGAGCAACATCGCCCTGAGAAACGGCCAGGGAATTTATGTCCAGTCCTCTCGCCGGCTGGCCGTCCGGGGAAATACCCTGGGTGAGAATAGCCGTTTTGGCCTGCGCATGAGCAGCTCTAAGGACTGCAACATCACCGAGAACAACATCTACGATAACCAGATCGCGGGCGCTAATTTAGTGGACTGCGCCGGATTTTTGCTCTACCATAACATCTTCGCGAAAAATGGCATCCAGAACGCTGCGGATAACGGGCAAAACCAGTGGGACGCCGGGCCAATTGCTGGCGGCAACTTCTGGAGCGACCACGAGGTCTTGGGAAATCCAGGAGATGTGCCGCGCAAAATTCCCGGGGGCGGCGTAGATCGTTATCCATTCCAGGACCCGCTGGGGTGGCAATGATGGATCAAAAAGATCTTGACCTCCTCAAGATCGTCCAGGACGGAGTGCAGATGACAATGCGGCCCTATCAGGTATTTGGAGATATGATGGGCCTATCCGAGCAGGAGGTCATAGAGCGCCTGCGCGCCCTGCAAGATGAGGGCATAATTCGCCGCTTTGCCGCCACCATTGGTCACAGGGCTCTGGGAATTGTGGCCAATGCATTGATCGCCTGGAAGGCGGCACCCGAGGAATTGGAAAGGGCAGGCGTACTATTTGCCTCAGTCGATGAGGTCACCCACTGCTATGAGAGAGCTACAGCAGAAGACTGGCCTTATAATCTTTACACCATGGTACACTCAAAAAGCCGGCAGGACTGCCTGAAGATAGCAGATCAGTTGTCGCAAAGATCTGGCATAAGTGAATACAGGGTGCTCTTTAGCGAGTTTGAGTACAAGAAGACCAGTGCCAGGATTTAGCGGAGGCGATAATGGCAGAACAAAGAGATGATAAATCGAGAAGGCCGCGATTGCCACTTTTTCTGGACCTGTTGTCCAGGCTTGTGGTGATTTTCGGTGGGGGAGCCGTTGGCGAGCGCAAAGCCAGGCTGTTTTCTCAATATGGGCCGGTGATAGTATTGTCCCGCGATTTCTCCCCAGGGCTGCTGGATCTGGTGAAGGACCCGCAAAGGCAGATTGAGCTGGTGAAGTGCGATCTATCCTGTGGTTTTTGCAAATATCTGCAGGGTGCATTCATCGCCATACCTGCCACCAGTGACTCAGAATTAAATCGCGCCATAGAAGAGGAGGCGCGATCTCGCAAAATCCTCGTGAACAAAGTGGAGGGCGTCGGAGACGTGGTGGTTCCCTCTATTCTGCAAAGGGGCTCCATTGCCATTGCCATCTCTACAGAAAGCCCGGGCCTTACCAAGTACCTTCGCCTCCGCCTGGAGGAGGTGTTGACTGAGAACTACCAGGACATGGCCCGGCTGCTCTCTCAGATAAGGGGGGAGAACAAAGAACTCGTGCCCATGCAGAAGGATCGCGCCCGCATAATCCGGGAGATACTATTGGACGATGAGGTTTGGAGGCTTCTCGAGGTCTCCTATGAAAAGGCCTATATGAAAGCCCGCTCACATGTTTGCCTTGATGAGCGAGATAGCCTCGATGCTGGTGACACACCGCAAGGCCTCCATTGATGAGATTGAGCGGGCCTGGCACGGAGATGTACAGACCCTTCTCAAATGGGTGGGCTCGCAGGAGAGGGTGGAAGAGTGCGCTGTGCTCAAGACCTGCAATCGTGTCGAGATTTATGTCGTCAGCGCGCGCGGCGAGAAGGTGCTCTTCGACCTGGCCAAAAAGGCGCGCGTCTCTTCTCGCATAATCGATTTTCATGATCATGATGAGTCCCTTCTTCACCTCTTGCGCCTGGCCTCGGGACTTGAGTCCATGATCATCGGCGAGGATCAGATCCTGGGTCAGATGAAGGAGCTGGTGCAGGAGGCGGCCAGGGCGGGAACGACTGGGTGGATGCTGGATACGGCCTTTAAAAAAGCCATAGCTGTCGGAAAACGGGTAAGGAAAGAGACCCAAATTAACGAGAGGTCCGTATCCGTAGGCTCTGCCGCCGTTGACCTGGCCGAAAAAATTCTCGGGGATTTGAGGGGATTGTCGGTTCTGGTGATTGGCGCAGGGGAGACGGGAGAGCTGATATCACGAGCGCTTCTGGCCAAGGATATCGGATCGCTGGCGGTTACCAACAGGACCTACAGCTCAGCCCAGTGTCTGGCCGAGTGCCTGGGTGCGAAGGCCGTGCCTTATGAGGAGATGAAAACTCGCCTTAAGACGGCCGATGTGGTTATCAGCGCCACCTCTGCGCCCCATTACATTTTGCTCAAAGAGGATATCGAGAAGGCCATGGCCGATAGAGACAGCAAGCTGCTCATAATAGATATTGCCAATCCCAGAGACGTAGACGAGGCTGCGGCAGAGGTTGCGGGTGTGGAGCTGCATAACATTGACAGCCTGAAGAATATCAGCAGCGAGAACATGCTGCAACGGATGGCGGAGGCCAATCATGTCGAGGCCATCATCGCCGAGGAAATGCAGCTTCTCAAGGCCAAATATAAGAGAAAGCAGGCGGAAGATCTGCTGGCCCGACTCTATTCCAAAGCCGAGGTCGTCAAGGATCAAGAGGTCAAGCGGGCCATGAACAAGCTCTCAGCCAGGCATACTCTGGGCGAGATCGAGCAGCAGGTACTGAAGGACATGAGCCACTCCATTGTAAACAAGCTGTTCTCCGAGCCCACCAAGACACTCAAGCGGGCGGCGGAGCAAGGGGACACAGAGGTCCTTAAGGCTGTTTGTGAGCTATTCCGGCTGGAGGAAAATATATGAGGCGAATGAGGCGGCTAAGAGCGCCAAAAATCAGAGAGATGGTAGCGGAAACCCGGCTCTCTCTCAATGATTTAGTGCAGCCCATATTCGTGGATGAGAGAATCTCAGTGCCGAGGGCAATTGAGGCCATGCCTGGGCAGTTCCGGCAGAGCCTGGAGAGTGTGGCTGCGGAGGCGGGGGCCCTGGAGGATTTAGGCGTGCCTGCTGTGCTTTTATTCGGCCTGCCCTCTCAAAAGGATGAGGCGGGCTGCGGTGCCTACGATTCGCATGGCATAATCCAGAGGGCGGTAGCCGCCATCAAGGAGACCACCGGCCTGATAGTAATAACCGATCTATGCCTTTGCGAGTACACCAGCCACGGCCACTGCGGCCTCGTCCGGGGCGAGAAGATCCTCAATGATGAGACGCTGCCGTTGTTGGGGGAGACGGCGACAAGCCATGCTGCAGCAGGAGCGGATATAGTAGCTCCCAGCGGCATGATGGATCAAATGGTGCAGGCCATACGCGCCGCTCTGGACGTGGACGGATATACAGACACGCTCATCCTCTCCTATGCCGCCAAATACGCATCCACCTTCTACGGCCCCTTTCGCGAGGCGGCAGAGTCCGGTTTTGCCTTTGGCGATCGCAAAGGATATCAGATGAATCCCGCCAACTTTTCCGAGGCGCTCTGGGAGGTGCAACTGGATATCGAAGAAGGTGCGGATATGGTCATGGTCAAGCCGGCCATGCCCTACCTCGATGTTCTGCGCGCCGTCAAAGACATGTTCGCCGTGCCTACTGCCGCTTATCAGGTCTCCGGCGAGTATTCCATGATTGCGGCTGCGGCAGAGAGGGGATGGCTGGATGAGAGGGCGGCCTTCCTGGAGGCGTTGACCTGCATCAAGAGGGCGGGCGCAGATATGATCATCACCTACTGGGCCAAGGAGTATGCCAAGCTCGGCCTCTAGGATCTTTTTTGCCTAGAGAGTCAACTCAATGGTTCTGCCGTTGATTACGTCTTCCTCGCGAACGTCCAGATTTTTCATCTTCACACCGGCTTCGTTTCCTGAATAGACCAAATATGGGCTGGTGGCGCGGCACCCATATCGGCCCTCTGTGGAGTAAGGAACTCTGATCTCAAATGAGTCACCGTTTGCCTTGCCCTCATTGAGGTAAATGAAGTCTCTTCCCTGATTGGAGGTCATATTGAGCAGGGCGCCTACCTTCTGGTCCGGCCCGGCCCTTACCCTTATCAAAGCCCCAGGAACATACTCAAAGATCTTGACCATGCTCTTGGCCGGGCTTTCTCCCAGAAATGTCTTAGATTCATGAATCAGGCGGAAGCGGCCACTACCCGCGCCATCGAAGAAATAGAGCCTACCCAAGGTCGTATTGAAGAGCTTTTCCTGGGGAATGAACGAATACTCCGTGCCATAGTCCACAGCTCTCATGTAGCTGCCGAGATCCTCATTGGCCCAGGCAGTGAGAGTGGCAAGTTTGCCGTAGATCAAGTCATAATCGGCAAAGATGTATCTGGATCCCCTCGCATCCAGCACGTCTGCGGCCTCCTCCTCATTTTCCGAGAGATAGAATTTTGCAGCATCCGCTACACCTGCCTGGAAATTGTTGGCAACTACCGGCCGCTCGGCCAGATAGAGAATCCAGTTGCCATAGTCCCACCAGCTCATAACGCTGTACTCGGGAGTTTTTTGGGGGTCCTCAAAGAAGCTGGTTGTGTTGCTGTTTTCTTTCAGCCAAGCCAGCGACTCCGCCCAGTCACCAGCCACGGCAGGGGGACTGCTCTGGGCAAAAGAGGCTGCATCCCATGCGGTGGGCAGGACGAGAAGCAACAATAAAATTGCAGCCAATGGAAATCTTGCTGCCGGCCTCAGGCCGCCATCCCTGTGCCTCTTTTCGGCCATATCCAGCAAAAAGAAGAAGAGTATGCTTATGAGCAGCCCCATGGAGATCGTAGAGATGTAAAGGAACCTGGACTGCCCCAGGGTGAGGATGAGTGTGAAAGCCAACCATAGCAAGAGCAGGATCCGGCCCTGTCTCCTGGCACCAATGCTTCCCCGGATGTAAATTAAGGATGCGGCCATTCCTCCCAGGGAGAAGAGAAGATTCAATCCCAGTGGAGAGAAGACCACCTGGGAAAAGGTCTCCGCATCAAAGATGAGCGGCTCGGCCTCGCCGATCTTTCCAATCATCCCTCCGCCCCAGATGTATTCCAATCCCGACTGAATTATGGCACCCACACCGAAAAATCCGCCGGCAAGCTCTGAGAGCATGGCAAATAAGGCAGATAAAATCAGTATGCTCAGAGGAAATGCCTTCCAGGACATCTTCCTCTTGGCAGTGATGTGGGCCAGGGCAAACATGAGAGAAAGGGCAATGATCATTGCAGCAATTCCCCGGAAGGAGGCAGAGAGGGCGGAAGTATTGCCAAAGGGCAGAACAAGGATAAAAGCGACCGCAAAGGCGGCCAGGAGCATTGTCGCAGTCTCTTTTGATGATTTACCCTCTTTAAGGTCTATTGTCATCTGGACGGCCGCATAAAGCGGGAATATTGCCAGGTAGATATCTGCCCCCTGCCAGGTATATGCCAGGGCGGCCATGGCAACTCCCGCCGCGCAGGAATAGAGGTATCTCTTCTCACTCCGGCTGACGGCCATGATCAGGAACAGGAGTATGATGAGAGAAAGCAGCACCTCCAGACAGTGATGATCCAGGGCGGCAAACATGGTATAGAGGAGATAATACGGCGCCAGGGCGGCCAGGAAAGCGGCGAGGAGTGCAACTTTGTGATCGAAGAGCTCTCGGACCATGTAGTAGACCGCGACTATGGCTATGATGCCGAAGATCATGGGTGCAAAGGAGGCGGCCATCTCCACGCCCGCTTTGCTGTGCTGGCCGAAAGCCACACAGAGGGCGGCAGAGATCTGGTCGAAGAGAGGTGGCCAGGTTATGTCGAAACCCTGAGGATAATTCAGGTAAGAGTCGAACCAGAGAGTATTGGGAAAATGGTTTGCTGTAAACAAAATTCTGCGCATATGATAATACTCATCATAACCCGGCAGCAGTACGCCGTTTTCGGTTAATGAGTTTCTCCCCGCAAACAGCCTCAATACGAGGCCGAGGATTAAAACTGCAATAAGCTCCGCCGGCTCGCTCCTCCTCCCTTGATTCATGGCCCTCGATAATGTTGTGGAATATGAAAAAGTTGTTGGCAGAGCATGCACGACCGAGGAGGCAATCGCGGCCTGGATTCCCGGTCAGGGGGGGGGAAGCGGGCACGCCCGGCTCGGTCTTCACGCGGACCGGCATGCTGCTGCGCGGGGAGGCAGGGGAGAACCTGAGCCCGGCGGGGATGAAGAGGTGGGTGGAGGAGTGGATCTTCTCAGATTTTCGAAAATCATCAAGAGAAGAGATGCTATGCTGGAAATGGGACCGAGGTTATTAGGCAAGCCGTATTAGCATATTAGCAGATGATCGAGGAAGAGGAGCTACGCATGGTGCACAAAGCGGCGGAAACGGAGATGAGAGAGCTGGAAGCAGGCAAGATCAAGACTTATTCTCAAAGAGCCGCGTTATGTATTAGACGCTCTTGTCCGAATCGGGACTATTCAGCCAGCGTGAATGCTGCCCACCCAACAAATCACAAGAATCTTCATTAATTCCGGTTACTGGCACCTCATTCCTCTTTAACATATTTTCCAGTAAGACGGTTAATCAGATCAAGGGAGAATTCTTCGCTAAAACCAGCTATAAAAGCAAAGGCGCACAATAAATAAATTGTATTGGTTGGCAGGCTACCTGTTTGCGGGAGACCAATTAATATTCCTCCACCTAACGCAATGAAGTACACTACTCCACCCATGACCATTGCAATAAAGGGTTTGGTTATGACCCAAACATAATCGTCTTTGAAATTTTTCATTAAGCCGTTTAAAACTCCAATTACTCCACCCATAAAAGCCCACCGAATGATGGCACTAGTGTATCGTCAACTCTGTAATGTCGGATAAAGGCGAGATAGTTTTACCCTGGCATCCCCGGCTGATTCATTTCGATTCGCGATCTCTTCTACAAAATAAGCCCAATCCAATTTGGTCCTTCTTTCGGTGACTTTTACTGTTCGCGTTCCTGCTAATGGCTCACATTCAATGAAAATATTGCATGATCCGCAACGACGGTATGAAGCACGATCAGGCCGTTTGCGGCAGGCAAATCGGAAAGAGCAAGAACACACATCAAAAATTATTATGAAAAATTAGTCAGGACTGATGATTTAGAGACCTGATGGAATGTAGAGGCCAGTTCGGAATCAGTCTCCCCCGGAACCACAAACCGCATGGCCTTCATGGCCCTCATGTTGGGCGATGAGATTTCTTTTTGCCGGATTGAAGCTCTTCTTGGGCCTGCTGTCCATCATTTTATGCCAGTTGTCTCTCTCCCAGATGTTGAATGATTTATCTTCTTCCGGGATGAGCTGGCGCAGGCGCAAAACCAGTCCGTCCCAGTTGACACCGTGTCCTCTGAAATCCGGGCCGTCCACGCAGGCGAACTTGGTCTTTCCTTCTACCTCCACCCGGCAGGCACCGCACATGCCCGTGCCGTCCACCATGAGGGGCGTGAGGCTGACCATTGTCTCCACTCCGGCGGCCCGGGAGGCATCTGAGGAGACCTTCATCATGAAGGGACAGCCATGGGCAAAGATCCTGTCAATTTTCTTTCCCGACGCCAGCTCCTGTTCGATGAAGTCATTGGCCCAGGCGGTCTTGCCGCAGCCTGTTACCACATGAATCTCGTCGCTGAATTCCTTGAGCTTATCCACCCAGAAGATGAAGTCCGGACCGCGGCCTTCCACGACGGTAATCACAGTGTTGCCCTTCTCTCTGAGGGCCTTTATGAGCGGCAGGGTAGGTCCGGCGCCAAAGCAGCCGCAGGCGCAGATGACTCTTCCGAAGTTCTCGATCACGGTAGGTTTTCCCAGGGGTCCGGCGATGTTTGCCAATGTTTCGCCTACTTTCATAGTGGACAGCTTGGCGGTGCTGGTCCCCAGAACGTAAAAGACAATGTCCACGGTGCCATCTTTTTCGTCCCAGCCGGCCAGGCCCATGGGTATCCTCTCCCCTTTCTCGTCCACCCTTATGATCGCAAACTGACCAGGTCTGGCAGTGCTCGCAATCTTGGGAGCTTTGAACTTCATGTAAATGATATTGGGAGCTACGGTCTCCTTGGTTACGATCTCGTACATCTCTAGCCTCCTCTAATCTTATTCAGCTTCACGGCACAGACCTTTAGCTCCGGGATCTTGGCCACGGGGTCAAGGGCAGGATTGGTAAGGACGTTGGTGGGAGTCTCGGAGAAATGAAATGTCATAAAGACCACGCCTGCAGGCGACTTTTCCGTGGTTTTGGCTTTGGCCCTGACTCTTCCCCGGCGAGAGGAGACCTCTATCAGCTCGCCATCTTCAATGTCTAATGTGAGGGCATCTTGCGGATTCATCTCCACCAGCTCCTCACCCCGGAGAATGTTGAGATCGCTCACCTTTCGCGTCATGGTTCCGGTGTGATACTGGCAGAGAACTCTGCCTGTGGTGAGAATAAAGGGATACTCCTCATCGGGCAGCTCCATGGAAGGCCGGTAATCGACCACATTGAACTTGCCAAGGCCCCTCGTGAACTGGCCTTTATGCAGGTACTGGGTTCCCGGATGTTCCATGTTGGGGCAGGGCCACTGCAAGCCGTTGCCGTCCAGCCGCTCATAGCTTATGCCCCCGTAGCTGGGAGCAAGCTTGGCTACCTCAGACATGATCTGGCCGGGATGACCATAGCTAAACTGGCTCTCCCAACCCATGCGAGCCGCCAGAGAGTCCAGGATCATCCAGTCTGGCATGGACTCGCCGACGCTGTCCAGTGCCTTCCTGATCTTCTGCACCCGACGCTCCGTATTGGTGAAGGTTCCGTCCTTTTCCAGGCTGGTGGTTGCCGGCAGGACCACATCCGCCAGCGCAGCGGTCTCGGAGAGGAAGATGTCCTGCACCACCAGAAATTCCAGGGTATTCAAGGCCTCTACCACGTGGCTGCTGTCCGGATCGCTGACGACCGGGTTTTCTCCCATAATGTACATGGCCCGGATCTTGCCCTCATGGGCGGCATTCATCATCTCGACCACCGTGAGGCCGGGCTTTTCCGGCAGAGCCGCTCCCCAGGCCTGCTCGAACTTCTTTCTTAGATCGGGATTGGTCACCGCCTGGTATGCCGGCAGGAGATTGGGCAGGGCACCCATGTCGCAGGAGCCCTGCACATTGTTCTGGCCGCGCAGGGGATTGATGCCGGCGGAGGGCCGGCCGATGTTGCCAGTCATCATCGCCAGATTGGCCAGGGTGAAGATGTTATCCACGCCATGAGAGTGCTGAGTGATGCCCATGGCATAGATTATGGAGGAAGGGTTTCCTCGGGCGTAGAGCCGGGCTGCATCTCTGATCAGCTCGGACTTGACACCCGTAATGCGCGCTGCGTCAGATGCGGACAGATTCAAGAGGGAGGCTTTGAACTCAGGGAAGCCCTCCGTCCTCTGGGATATGAAATCCTCATCCATCAGCTTCTCTTCCAGAATTATGCGGCACATCTCCAGGACGAGCGGCACATCCGTTCCCGGGGTCTGCCTCAGCCAGACATCGGCTATCTTGCACAGATCGATCCAGCGGGGATTGGCCACGATGATCTTGGCTCCCTTCCTCTTCGCCTCTTTGATCTTGAGGGCGATGACGGGATGCTGCTCGCTGGTGTTCGAGCCGATGATGAAGATGCATCCAGCGTCCGCCAGCTCAGAAATGGAATTGGTCATGGCCCCGCTGCCGAAAGCCAGGGCCAGGGCGGAGACAGTCGAAGCATGGCAGAGCCGGGCGCAGTGATCTACGTTGTTGGTCTGCATAACCAGCCGGACGAACTTCTGGGCCAGATAGTTCTCCTCGTTGCTGCATTTGGCCGATGAGAGAAAGGCAAAGCTGTCTCCCTTATAACCAAACAATTTCCCGGCCACCAGATCCAGGGCCTCTTCCCAGGTTGCCGGCACAAGTTTGTCGTTTTTCCTGATGAGAGGCACAGTGAGCCGCTCCGGGCTCTCCACAAATCCCAGGCCAAAGCGGCCCTTGACGCAGAGCTGGCCGTTGTTGGGCAGGCAGTCCCTAATGCCCCTCACCCTTACTATCCGGTTGTCCAGGACGCCCACCTCCATCTGGCAGCCCACACCACAGTAGGGGCAAACAGTGGCGACCGTGCTTTCCGGTCTCTGCCATTTCTCAAATCGAGCGTAGAGCGCCGCTGTAGGGCAGACATCCACGCACGTGCCGCAGAACTTGCAGTCCGAGTCCTGCAATGATTCCGGGCCTATCCAGTGCATGCGGTGAAAATCGGGATTGCTGGACAGCACGCCCTCGCCGCGCACCTCCTGGCAGGCTCGCACGCACCGGCCGCACAGGATGCAGAGGCTGTAATTGCGGTCAAAGAAGGGCTCTCTCAAGACGGGCATATTCTTAAAAGAGATCTGATATCTGATGTTTTCCAGGCCGACGAACTGCACGGCCTGTTGCAGTTCGCATTCCTCGTTCTTGGGGCAGTACTTGCAGCCCACTGTCACCGGGAATTTGCGCATGCATTCGCGCAGGTCGCCGCATTCATTTTTCCTATCGCAAAACAGGCAGCTAGTGGGATGATTGGTGAGCGCTAAGAGCATCTCCAGGGTGTGTCTTCTCATCTCCTGCAGCTCCTCTGTCTTGGTCTGCACCACCATTCCCTCTTCCGCCTGGGTATTGCAGGCAGTAGGATAGTAATCCAGGCCTTTTACAGAAACGATGCACAGCTTGCAGGAGCCGATGGGCCTGAGGTCCGGATGGTCGCAAAGTGCCGGCACATAAGAGCCCGCTTTGCGGGCCGCTTCGAGAATGGTAGCTCCCTCTGGGACCACTACCTCTCGATCATCGATGGTCAGTCTTATTTCCAACATGTTCCCAACCGCGCCGGGAAACGTAGAGGATTAATCGTATTAGAAGGTTGCTCTGAAAGGAAAATCTTTTTTAGATAGCATAAGGATGATCAGCCAGAAGAGATCTTAGCCTCAGAGGCGCGGTGTAGGAAAGATGTCAAGCAAGATTAATCTAAACCGGGTGGAGATGCCCAAGCAATCTCCCGAAAAAAGGAAACGCAATTTTCAGGAGGTTGCCCTGGGCTACAGTCCTGAGCAAGCGGCAGAGGAGGCGGGCAGATGTCTTCAATGCAAGAAGCCCAAGTGCATTGAAGGCTGTCCTGTCGGCGTGGAGATTCCAGGCTTCATTTGTGCCCTGCGGGATGGGGACATGCCAGAGGCGGTAAAGGCTCTCAAGAGAAAGAACAGCCTGCCCGGAATCTGCGGTCGGGTCTGTCCCCAGGAGGTGCAGTGCGAGTGCCGCTGCGTCCTTGGCAAGAAGGGAGCGCCTATTGCCATTGGCCGCCTGGAGCGCTATGTGGCCGATTGGGAGCTATGCCAGCAGCAAAGGCCGAAGTGTGAGATCGCGGGGGCTACGGGAAAGAGGATCGCAGTGGTAGGCTCCGGTCCTGCGGGGCTTACTGTGGCCGCAGATATGGCCAAGTTCGGCCACAAAGTCACCATCTTCGAGGCACTGCATGATGGCGGAGGCGTATTGGTCTACGGCATTCCAGAGTTTCGCCTGCCCAAGGGCATTGTCCGATCTGAGATCGAATATGTAAAATCTCTGGGGGCCGATCTGGAGCTTGACTCTGTAGTGGGCAGACAGGTCCAGGTGGAGGAGCTGCTTAAAGGAGGCTATGACGGCGTATTCCTGGGTATAGGCGCAGGCGCGCCCCGGTTCCTGAATGTTCCCGGCGAAAATTTGAGCGGCGTTTACTCTGCCAATGAATACCTGACACGAGTCAACTTGATGAAGGCCTACAAGTTCCCGGAATACGATACGCCCATCAAAAAGGGCAAGAAGGTGGCAGTTGTTGGAGGCGGAAACGTGGCCATGGATGCCGCCCGCTCTGCCATGCGCCTTGGTGCAGAGCAGGTGCACGTCATCTATCGCCGCTCTCGCGAGGAGATGCCCGCCCGGCTGGAGGAGGTGGAGAACGCCATGGAGGAGGGTGTGATCTTCGATTTCCTCACCAATCCCACCCGGTTTTTAGGTGATGTTAGGGGCATGGTAAAAGCCATGGAGGTCGTGCAGATGGAGCTGGGCGAGCCCGATGCCTCAGGCCGGCGCAGCCCCTGCGTGAAGAAGGGATCGGAGCATCTCGTAGATGTGGACACGGTGGTCATTGCTGTAGGCACAGTGCCAAATCCACTCATAGCCTCCAGCACGCCCCAGCTTAAGACCACCAAATGGGGCACGCTTGTGGTTGACGAGCGGGGCCGCACGACAATGGAAGGGGTCTGGGCAGGAGGAGACATCACCAGCGGCGGAGCCACAGTGATCAGCGCCATGGGCGAGGGCAAGACTGCGGCGGCGGACATGGACGATTGGCTGAAGAAGGACGGGAAGTGGAGTAAGGGATAAACGACTTACTTCCAATTATTTTAAAAATCTTGAGATATTCTAGATCCGAATGAAATCCAAGGCGAGGCGCTGCAGAAGGCTGGGAGAAGTGGGCGGAGGGGCTTGGGGGCGGGTCACACCAAAAGAGCCGAATGAAGCTTGGCCAGCCGGCATTTCTCATAGATATCTGAATCAACGGCTACGCGAATCATTATTCTGGAAATAGGTGATTGATTCTGGCCAGCATCTTGTCGTGCTCTTCTTTTGTTACAGCCCAGACGACCCGGCCATGGAGATCTGTGGCCCCTCCGTAGGGCAGTTGGTTCTTGGAGGGATCGTAATATTGCCCTACAACAGATTCCTCTACTGCTCCAGCCATGACAGATAATCCGACTTACTGAGTTATAAGGATTGCGAAAAGGGGAGACTCATTATCGCCCCCTTTGGGTATTCGTCTGAAGAAGATCCGCTCATCACTACGTTGTCCCATCAGTTCAGGGGACGGACGGCTTAATTCTGGATCGTAGAGCAGCACGACACCGACATCAACAGCTTCGTTACGCGATCGGGTGGCGTATCCACGAAGCGATTCGTGTGCTCTAGCGAGGAGATGCCGACTCGACTGGAAGAGGTGGAGAACGCCATGGAGGTCGTGCAGATGGAGCTAGGCGAGCCGGATGCCTCAGGCCGACGCAGTCCCAGGATGAAGAAGGGCTTGGAGCATATCGTCGATGTGGATACGGTGGTCATTTCCATGGGCACGGTGCCAAAATCCCCTCATCGCCTCCAGCACGCCCCAGCCTAAAACCACCAAATGGGGCACGCTCGTGGCAGATAGACATTCTGCGATCATAATTTTTCATAACTTTTAAGACCCGATCTTAAATACCTATAAATAATCAACGTAGCTCTTTGGTTTTAGGAGGCTAAGTGAAATGGCCCTGCAAACTAAGTCAAAAGATGAAGTTTTTGAGGCAATTGACAAATATAATGTTAGATTTGTCCGAATTTGGTTCACTGATATCCTGGGAGTCCCTAAGAGCTTTGCTATTAATCCCAACGAGCTGGAGGGAGCATTCTCCGAGGGCATGGGCTTTGACGGCTCCTCTATCGAGGGCTTTGCTCGAATCCATGAATCCGACATGGTTGCCAAGCCCGACCCAACCACCTTCCAACTTATCCCCTGGAGGCAGCAGGAGAACGGCGTGGCCAGGATGTTCTGCGACATCCAAAATCCCGACGGCAGCCCGTATGAGGGCGACCCCAGGTACGTCCTGAAGAGAAATCTGGAGCGCATCAAGGATAAAGGCTACAGCTTCCTGGTAGGTCCTGAGCTGGAGTTCTTCTACTTCAAGAATGAGCATAGCACGGAGACCCTGGACAGCGGCGGATACTTCGACCTGACCACCGCCGACAACGCCTCAGATCTGCGCCGGGACACCATCCTTGCCCTGGACTCCATGGGCATTGATGTAGAGTACAGCCACCATGAGGTTGCTCCCTCTCAGCATGAGATCGATCTGCGCTACAAGGACGCTTTGAATATGGCCGACACGGTGATGACCTACAAGATCACCGTCAAGGAGATCGCCCGCCGGTATGGCTATCACGCCAGCTTCATGCCCAAGCCCATCTTCGGCCAGAACGGCAGCGGCATGCACGTACACCAATCCCTCTTCCAGGGAAAGAGAAATGTGATGTTCGATGCAGGAGACCGCTATCACCTCTCCGATGAGGGCAAGTACTACATTGCCGGCCTTCTCAAGCACGCGCCCGAGATCACAGCCGTCACCAACCAGTGGGTCAACTCCTACAAACGACTGGTCCCCGGATATGAGGCGCCGGTCTACATCTGCTGGGCGAGAAGAAACAGATCTGCCCTGGTCAGAGTGCCCATGTACAAGCCCGGGAAGGAGGCAGCCACCCGAGTCGAGTTCAGAAGCCCCGATCCCGCCGCCAACCCCTACCTGGCCTTCTCAGTCATGCTGGCTGCAGGCCTGGCCGGCATCGCCAACAAGTACGATCTGCCCGCTCCCCAGGAGCAGGACATCTACCACATGAGCGATGAGGAGAGAACGAAAGCCGGAATCACCTCTCTGCCGGGAAGCCTGAACGATGCCATACAGCTCACCGAGGGAAGCAAGCTCATTCGCGAGGCACTGGGCGAGCATGTCTTCAATGCCTTCATCGCCAACAAGAAAGCGGAGTGGGATGCCTACCGCATCAACGTTACCCAGTGGGAGCTGGAGAGGTACTTACCTCTGCTCTAGAGCCCAATATTTGGGCTCATTTTTTTATTTGTCAGCCGGCAAGGTTCATAAGTGTTATGAACATTTCTTAAATAGCTATAAAACATCCATTGTAATCATCTCTTGCCTGCACATCATCGATTCAGGCAAGGTCAGGTAGATGGATGGAGTTTAAGATTATGCCAAGGATTAGAAGGGAGCTAAACAATAAAGAGATCTGCGCCTGCTCCATCTTCGGGGCCATGAACCAGGATGGGGAACGCTTTACAGGGGCCGGCGTCATGTTGGCCGTAGCCAATATGCACGTCCGCGGCAACGGTCTGGGTGGAGGCTTTGCAGCCTATGGCATATACCCGCAGTACAAGGATTACTATGCCTTCCATCTTATGTTCACTGGCATTGGCCCGCAGGCCAAAAGGTCCGCTAAAAAGGAACTGGATGCCTTTCTCGGCCTAAATTTCGATATAGTCTACGATGAAGAGATCCCTCACGGCGATGAGGCAACTGTAAGCGATCCACCCTTGGTCTGGCGCTACTTTGTCCTTCCCAAAAAGCAGGGGGAGGACTCTCTGCTCTCTGATGAGGATTTCATCGTGGGCAAGATCATGTGGGTGAACACCAGAATCGAGAATGCTTATGTCTTCTCTTCCGGCAAGAACATGGGCTGCTTCAAGGGTGTGGGCTATCCTGAGGAGATCGGAGAGTACTTCATGCTGGACAGGCTCTACAGAGCTTACACCTGGACGGTGCACGGTCGCTTTCCCACCAATACCCAGGCCTGGTGGGGCGGGGCTCATCCCTTCAGCCTCCTGGATACGACCATCGTCCACAACGGTGAGATCTCCTCTTACGGCACCAATCGCTGGTATCTGGAGATGTACGGCTATGCCTGCACCCTGCAGACCGATACGGAAGTCATTGCCTACGCAGCGGACCTGCTCATGAGGAGGCAGAAGCTTCCCATTGAAATTGTGGCCAAGATTCTCGCCCCACCCATCTGGAATGCGATCGACCGGATGAATGCGAAGGAGAAGAAACTGCTCACCACACTGAGGATGGTCTACGCGCCTCTGCTCATGAACGGGCCTTTTGCAGTAATCATCGGCCAGACGGGAAAGATGATCGGCCTTACGGACAGAATCAGGCTTCGGCCCATTACCGCAGCTACGAGAGGAGAGATGTTCTACCTCTCCTCAGAGGAAGCATCGATTAGACTTATCTCGCCACAGCTTGACCGCGTCTGGACGCCCAACGGAGGAGAACCGGTCGTAGGCGAACTAAATAGTATGAGGAAGGTTTTGCAATGAAATCATTCGTCTTTCCTGAGTTCCAGATCATAAGGGACGAAGAAAAATGCGGCCAGTGTCGGGGCTGCGAGAGACAGTGTGCTTTTGGCACCCACACCTACGATCCGGTGGCTGACCGATTGATATCCGAAGACTACAAGTGCGCCGGGTGCCAGAGATGTGTCGTCTTCTGCCCCAAGAACGCCATAGTAGTCCGGCCCACGCCCTCTTTCTACCGGCCCAACGCTTCCTGGTCTCGCGAGAAGCTGGAGGACCTCAAGAAGCAGGCGGAGACGGGAGGAGTGATCCTTACCGGATGCGGTAACGACAAACCTTTCCGCATCTACTGGGACCACATCGTGCTCAATGCCGCTCAGGTTACCAACCCCTCCATCGATCCATTGAGAGAGCCGATGGAGCTGCGCACCTTCCTGGGCGCCAAGCCGGACTTGATGGACATTTCCGCCAAGGAAGGAGACATAGAGATCAAGACCACTCTCTCCCCCAACCTGATGGTCGAAACTCCCATTCTCTTCTCGGCCATGTCCTACGGAGCCATAAGCTACAACGCCTTCCGCTCCCTGGCGACAGCCGCCTGCAAGTCCGGAACTTATTTCAATACCGGAGAAGGCGGCCTTCCCCGAGAGATGAGGGCGGAGTTTGGAAGATGCGCCATTGTGCAGGTTGCTTCAGGCCGCTTCGGCATAGATGCCGAGTACCTAAACTGCGCCCAGGCCGTGGAGATAAAGGTGGGCCAGGGAGCCAAGCCCGGCATCGGAGGCCACCTGCCCGGCGAGAAGGTATCGGCTGCGGTGGCGCAGACGCGCATGATTCCCGCGGGTACGGATGCCATCTCACCCGCGCCGCACCACGATATCTACTCCATTGAAGATCTATCCATGCTCATCTACGCTCTGAAGGAGGCCACCAACTATGAGAAGCCCATATCCGTCAAGATCGCAGCCGTGCATAACTTTGCCGCCATAGCCTCGGGAATTGTGCGCGCCGGTGCGGACATCATCGCCATCGATGGTCTCCGAGGCGGAACGGGAGCCGCTCCCAAAGCCATTCGGGACAATGTGGGCATACCTATAGAGCTTGCCATATCCTCATTGGACCGAAGGCTGCGCGGTGAGGGCATCAGGAACAGATGCTCCATCATTGCCGCGGGCGGAATTCGCTGCAGCAGCGACGTAATCAAGGCCATAGCTTTAGGAGCTGATGCCGTCTACATCGGATCTGCAGCTCTGATCGCTATGGGATGCACTCTCTGCCAGAAATGCTATACCGGCAAATGCAACTGGGGAATATGCACTCAGGACCCGCGCTTGTCCGGCAGGCTGAATGTGGAGATCGCCTCAGAAAGGCTGTCCAACCTCATCTCCGCCTGGTCGCACGAGATCAGCGAGATGCTGGGCGGCATGGGCATCAACGCCTTAGAAAGCCTGCGCGGCAACCGGGATCACCTGCGGGGTGTGGGGCTGCACGAGTGGGAGCTTGATGTATTGGGAATCAAGGGTGCCGGAGAGTGAGGGAGAATGGCGAGAGCTGTTGTATCCGAATCGAGTCTCGAGGCAGATCAAGTTGATGAGAGGATAAAGGCCGCTCTAATCGATGCCACAGACCTGGAGACAAAAGAGCTAAATGACCGGCTCAGGGACTTGATGCTCTCCGGCGTAAAAAAAGTCAAGATCATAAATGTTTGCGGCCAGAGGTACATCGGCACCCGCCTCTACACGCCGGAGCGTCTTAAAATGGAGATCGAGATATTCGGGACACCCGGCAACGACCTGGCCGCCTTTCTTTACGGCCATAAGATAACTGTGCACGGCAATGCTCAGGATGGCGTAGGAAACACCATGGACGGCGGAGAGATAATCGTGGAGGGACGGGCGGGAGACGTCCTGGGTTTTTCCATGCGCGGGGGCGAGATCTATGTGCGGGATAATTGCGGATACAGAACGGCACTGCACATGAAGGAGTATGAGGGAAAGAGGCCTGTTCTGGTTGTAGGCAGCAGTTCGCAGGACTTTTTGGGCGAGTACATGGCGGGCGGAATTGTGATCCTCCTGGACCTGTACGGCCAGACTCATAAAGCCAACTTCATAGGCACAGGCATGCATGGAGGCGTGATCTATCTGCGAGGGCATGTAGAGCCGTCCCAGGTCGGCGGACAGGTGGAAATTTCACCCATAGACGATGCTGACCGGGCTGTTCTAGATAGATACGTCTCCAGGTTCGTGGAGCGCTTTCCTGAGATCGGCAAGAGCAAAGAGGAGATCTTGAATTCTCAGTTCGTCAGGCTCACGCCCAAGTCGAAGAGGCCTTACAGCAAACTTTATGCTTATTGAATAGGGATGAAGATGACAAAAGTGCTTGTTCCATCGGTCTGTCCATATTGCGGTGCAGGCTGCGGATTTTTCATTGCAGTCGAGAAGGAGTGTGCCACAGGAATCGAATACATGCCGGATCATCCTGTGAGCGAGGGGGCTTTATGCTCTAAGGGAAATGCGGCTTTGGAGATCATCTACCACCCGGAGCGGCTCACCTCTCCTCTCAAAAGAAAAGGGGAAGGCTTTTCCAGGATATCCTGGGAAGAGGCTATCGATCTGGTGGCCCGGGCCTTTGGCGAAGCCGTCAAGAAGCACGGTCCAGGCAGCATTGCTCTTCTTTCCTCCTCCAAATGCAGCAATGAGGAGAACTACCTGATCGAGAAGCTGGCCCGTCTTTTGGGCTCGCCAAATGTGGACAACTGCGCCAGGCTCTGTCATGCCCCCTCGGTAGTGGGATTGAATCGAACTCTGGGCGCAGCAGGAATGACCAATCCCATACCGGATATTGCCAACTCTAAATGCATATTCATCATAGGATCCAATCTGGCGGAAAATCATCCTGTTCTCTCCCGCTGGATTCACAGGGCCAAGGATGCAGGTGCGGTAGTAATCGTAGCCGATCCGCGCATGACTCATACCTCCTGGATGGCGGATGTCTTCTTGCAGCTCAAGCCTGGAACGGATGTAGCTCTCTTGAACGGCATGGCTCATGTGATAATCAAAGAGGGCTTGGTGGACAGAGATTACATCGCCCAAAGAACCCGCGGCTTTGAGGCTCTGGCAGAGTCGGTCAAAGATTATCCTCCGGAAAAAGTGGCAGAGATCACCGGCGTTCCCGCCGGCGATATTGTGCGGGCTGCGCGCGCTTATGCCATATCCCCGGCTTCCTCTATCCTCTATTCCATGGGAATCACCCAGCACAGCACTGGCACGGACAATGTGCAGGCCGTTTCCAATCTGGCTCTCATCTGCGGGCATCTGGGAAAGCCGGGCACAGGGGTCATGCCCTTGCGAGGCCAGAACAATGTGCAGGGTGCCTGCGATATGGGGGCACTGGCTGAATTTTATCCCGGCTACAAAAAGGCGGACGATCCCGAGACCATTAAATATTTCTCATCTGCCTGGGGGGTGGAGAGCCTGCCCTTAGGCCCAGGCCTTACAGCCATCCAGATGATCGATGCTGCTGCCACAGGTGAGATCAAAGCTATGTATATTGTGGGCGAAGATCCGGCCAACTCCGATCCCTGCAGCCAAAATGTACATTCAGCTCTTAATAATCTGGATTTTCTGGTAGTGCAGGATATCTTCATGACAGCGACGGCGCAACTCGCAGATGTCGTTTTGCCGGCGGCGGTCTGGGCTGAGAAGGAGGGAAGCTTCACCAACACGGAAAGACGTGTTCAGTGGAGCTGCAAAGCCCTTGATCCGCCGGGAGCGGCTCTCTCCGATCTGGAGATAGTATGCCTTATTGGGAAAAGCCTGGGGCTGGATTTTGACTATCCTGATGCGGCAATGGTTTTAGCGGAGATCAACCGGACTGTGCCGCAATACGGCGGCATAACTTGGGAGCGGCTGGGCAAAGCCGGACTTATATGGCCCTGCCCCAGTAACGATCATCCGGGAACGCCCATACTTCACTCTTCCGGATTCAGGCTTGCCGAGGGCCGTGCCTCCATTGTGCCCGTACCTTACCGGCCGGCGGCAGAAGACGTTAGCTGGGATTATCCCCTTATCCTGACCACCGGGCGGGTGGCTGTGCACCACAATGCCGGGTCCATGACCAGGAGAAGCCCCTCGCTCATGGAGCGCGAGCCGGATCTCTATGTGGAGATCAATACCGCCGACGCCGTGCGGCTCAAGGTGGCAGATGGCGATGAGGTGACCATAACCACGCCGCGGGGAGAGACAGAGGCTCATGCCCGTCTCACGGATAGTGTTAAAAGAGGAGTGGTATTCATGCCCTTCCATTTCCCCGGAACCAATATCCTCACCACAGAGGTTACGGACCCTGAGGCCAGGATACCGGAGTTCAAGGTCTCGGCCTGCAAGATTTCCCGGAGGGATTAAATGCCCGTTTACATTGATATCAGTAGATGCATTGGCTGCCGCTCCTGCGAGGTGGCCTGCCAGCGGGTGCACGGGGGCAGCGGACACATCAATGTGCATTTTGTGGGAGATTCCGCCTCGATTCCCATATTCTGCCATCACTGTGAGGAGGCCAACTGCACAGTGGCCTGCTTTACCGGGGCGCTTCATAAGGAAGGAGAGCGCACTGCCTTTGATGTGGATAAGTGCACCGGCTGCGGTCTATGCAAGCTGGCCTGCCCCTTCGGAGTGGTCTGGACGAACAAGATCGCCCATAAGTGCGATCTGTGTGAGGGCCGCGACGCGCCCGCCTGCGTTACAACCTGTCCTGCCAATGCTCTATCCACCGATTTCGAGCTGGCCAGTCGCCGGGCGCGCTCCCGCGCAGCGCGGGCAGCTGCCTACGGAGGTAGAAGATGATAAAAGTTGATGTCGGCCTGTGTCTGGGCTGCCTTTCCTGCTCCAATGTCTGTCCCAGCCAGAATATCACCCGTACTGAGACCGGAGAGATGCGTAGCATTCACTGGAAGAGGTGCAAAGAGGAGTGCGATCTATGCGTGGAGTTCTGCCCGGCCAAAGCTCTGACTCTGGTGCCTTTCGATGAGACCGTGCCTGAGCCCGATGTGTCCTTTGAGCTGGTGGCCTGCAAGATATGTGGATCGCGCTACGCCACAGAGCCCATGCTGAAGAGAATTGAGTCCGCTCTTCCTGCCAATATGCAGAAGGACTCCGAGGGCCTGGAATGGATTCGGGTCTGTCCTGCATGCAGGCGTAATATTGAGGCGGAGAGGGCTACCAAGCAGATGGTCCTGGGAAGGAGCAGAAAGAGCCCGTGAAAGAGTGGAGATGTGCTATCTCCTTTTTCTTCCGAATCTCTAAATCGCCTCGCACCCCCTCTCCTTGGTGCGCACCCGCACCACGTCCTCCACCGGATAGACGAAGATCTTGCCGTCCCCGGCTTCTCCTGTTTGAGCAAACTCACAGATGAGGTCGATGACCACCTCTGCATCCTTGTCATCAACCACCATCTCCAGCTTTATCTTCTGCAGGAACTCCACCCGGTAGTCCCCAGCTCGCCACTGCAAGGCGATGCCCTTCTGCCGGCCCCGGCCTTTGACCTCCGTCACAGTCATCCCCGAAAAGCCTTTCTTGTCCAGCTTGTCTCGCAGCAGGTGCAGCTTCTCGGGCCGAATTATGGCTTCTATCTTCTTCATTTTCCCCACCTCACATGTAAGCGCCCTCGCCGTGCTGGCTGATGTCCAGACCCACTGCCTCCTCCTTATCCCGCACGCGCAGCCCCATGACTGCGTCGATGATCCTGGCCAGGCCGAAGGTGACGACAAAGGAGTAGCCCCAGGTGACGGCTATAGCTATGAGCTGCACCAGCACCTGATGAGCATTTCCGGAAAGCAGGCCCGTGGCTCCGATGGTGGCGAAGATGCCGGTAGCCAGGACGCCCCAGGTGCTGCCGATGCCGTGACAGGCAAGCACGTCCAGCGAGTCGTCCACCTTGCCGCTGCCCCGAATGAAGATGATGGCATAGTAGCCCGCGATAGCAGCTACGATGCCGATGGGAATGGCCGCCAGGGGAGTCACGTAGCCGGCAGCGGGCGTTATCGCCGCCAGCCCGGCCACTGCACCCGTCACGATTCCTAGAGCCGAAGGCGCCCTCTGTCGCCAGGATAGGAACATCCAGGTGGTGGCCGCAGCCGCGGCTGAGGTGTTAGTGGTGACGAAGGCATTGGCTGCGATGCCGTTTGCCGCCAGAGCCGAGCCTGCGTTAAAGCCGAACCATCCGAACCAGAGCAGAGCTGCGCCCATGACCGTGGTGGGAATGTTGTGCGGCTCCATCGGGTCGGTGCCAAAGCCCTTGCGCACACCGATGACCATAGCCACGGCCATAGCGGAAACGCCTGCGGTGATGTGCACCACTATGCCGCCCGCAAAGTCCAGGACGCCCATCTGCTGCAGCCAGCCCCCGCCCCAGACCCAGTGGGCCACGGGATCGTAGACCAGAGTAGCCCAGGCCAGGGAGAAGACGAGAAAGGAGCTGAACTTGATGCGTTCCACGTAAGAGCCCGTGATCAAAGCGACGGTGATGATGGCGAACATGGCCTGAAAGATCATGAAGGTGAGCGATGGAATGGTCAGGCCCTCCTTAGCCTGCAGGCCAACGCCTGCCAGGCCCAGGAAATCCAGGCCGCCGATGAGGCCGCCGATGTCTTTTCCGAAGACCAGGGTGTAGCCGCACAAGATCCATTGCAGGCTTATGATGCTCATCACGGCAAAGCTGAAGATGATCGTGGAGATGGCGTTCTTCTTTCTAACCATGCCGCCGTAGAAGAGGCCCACGCCGGGAATCATGATCATGACAAGAGCGGCGCTGATGAGCACCCAGGCGTTGTCAGCGGCATTTATGGCTGCATCTTCCGCAGAAGCTGCACCTGCCAGAAGAGCTGATAATAATAAGCATAATAGCAGTGATCGAACTGAAATCAATGTTACCACCAACAATTAAGACAGAAACCTAATTAATAAGCATATTTGGGATAAAGTATGCTTATTTCATAAGGTTTATGAAAACATCTTAACATCTCAATTCGCAGGCCCAAAGCCTTCGGTTGCCTTTCCCGCAGGAAGGCCAAATGCGCTATGACCAGCAGGATCACAGTCATAGTTCTAGGGTCGCAGGGCACATGCGTCATCGGTTAAGGCGGAAATTAATATGGGTGTTGCAGGATTTGTCTTTCTCTCATCGGGATTTCGCGTCTTCGCGCCTTCGCTGACTGGGATCTCGCGCGAAGCCGCGAAGGGCGCGAAGAAGCCAAGTGGCCGAAAAAAGACGTTGAGTGGAACTAAATTAAAAATTATAAGAATCGATCAGGCCACGATAGGGGCCTGATCGATTCTTATGCATCCAAAACTTTCAGGGCTTCCGCGCGGCGAGCCTGCATCACGTAGGGGATGCCTGAGACTTTGGCAGCCTCTTCGGTGAGGGCCATGAGATCGTCGCGAGACATTGTGGACAGGCGGAAGTTCCGGCTTCCAGCCATCAACTGCTGTAGCCCGGTCTTGAACTTCTGGCCGTAGGTGTAGAGGGCGATGGCGCCATAGGGTATGTCCTTGAAGTCGTTGCCGAATTTGGCCTTCAGCTCTTCGTAGGCCACGAAGATCTCCTCTGGCTTGCTGCCGAACTTGGAGACGCCCTTGGGCAGATCTCCCTTGGCCAGCCAATCCTGGATGTTCTTTCCGACCATGCCTGGGATCATGAGGGCGCGACCCATGCAGACTGCTCTGAAGTAGGGAGTGCCCATGGCCAGAGCCTTGTAGACGCCGTCCTCAGTAGAGAAGCCGCCTGCCATGGCCAGATCCGGAACGCGCATACCGCGTGCCTTCAAGCGATTGGCGAACTCGATGGCCAGCGACTGCAGGTAGAATGTGGGTATGCCCCACTCATTCATCATGGCCCAGGGGCTCATGCCTGTGCCGCCCGGTGCGCCGTCAATGGTGAGAAGGTCGAGCTTCGCTTCGCTGCCGTAGCGAAGTGCCATGGCCAGCTCAACCATGGAATAGGCACCAGTCTTAAGGGTAATGCGTTTGAATCCCAGGTCCCTGAGCCTGTCGATCTCGGTCATGAAGCCGTCATATGTGACAAAGCCCAGACGGGAGTGGCGCTCGAACTCCTTGATGGCGCCGGCCTTGAAGGCTGCCTGAATCTCGGGCAGAGTCGGATCTGGAGAGACTATGTAGCCGCGTTTCTTGAGCTCGATAGCACGGTCCAGGGTCTTAACCTTGATCTCGCCGCCGATGCATTTTGCACCCTGGCCCCATTTGAGTTCGATGGTCTCCAGGTTGTGCTTGGAGGAAACATACTCAGCCACGCCAAGGCGTGTATCCTCTACGTTCATCTGCACCAGGATCTCGCCGAAGCCGTTGTAGAACTTCTTGTAAGTGTTGATTCTGCGATCCATCTCCGGAGATTTGGCGACCTTGCCCTTGCCGTCCCTCTCCAATCCCGGATCTATTCCGCAGACATTCTCTCCGCAAACCAGGGTAATGCCGGTGATGGCTGCGCCGATGGCAAAGTGCTCCCAGTTCTTTCTGGCGATCTCAGTCGAGCCAAGAGCGCCGGTAAAGATGGGGACTTGCATCTTGACCTTCTTGGACCAGCCGTACTCGGTCATAGTGTCGACATTCGGGAAAAGAGCCGTATCCGGGCCCGGCTCAACGCCTGCTGGCAGGCCGTCTGCGCCTATGGCATAACCTTGGATGCTGAGATGAGAATAATCAATGGGATAATCTTTGTCTGCTCCTGCGGTGATTTCGCCGAAGGGCCCCGGATAGAGCACTTCACGGCCCCGGAAAGAAGCCAGCCAGGTTTCGCATCCTCCCCGGCATCCGTCTAGGCAGTCAGAACACATCCCCGACATGGGGACTACGCTACGCGAGCGGTTGAAAGTTCCAGTGGCAGCACTGGCATTTGGCCTTCTCAGATTCATTGATCTCCACCCTTTTGCTGTATGATCACAAACCAGCGTCCAATCCGCCATCCCTTCGGCAGATCGTCATTGCGGCCTATGGCACCAACTGCCTTCCTATTTCCTCTATAAATATGTTTTCACAAAAGATCATAAATTATATGAATCAACCTGGCGGAAAGACCTTTCCGGGGGAAAATGTCTTCCGATTTATTACAAATACATCTTATCATAACATTTCATAATTATTATGAAATCTCAAAAGGAAAAGCTTTTCCGGTAATGATGCGGCTCTAAATTAAGGGCTGATAAGAAGATGATAGCGATAGTTAACTATGGCATGGGCAACCTGTTCAGCATCTACAACGCCCTGGACTATGTGGGCGGAAATCCCAGAATCGTTCGCGATCCATTGGGCCTGGACGGTGCAGACGGCATTGTAGTTCCAGGAGTGGGGGCCTTTGGAAGCTGTATGAGTCAGCTCTCCAGATTCGAAAGCTCGCTTTTGCGGCACTTCCAGGAAGGAATGCCGATGCTGGGCATTTGCGTTGGCATGCAGGTGCTCTTCGAGGAGAGCGAAGAGAGTCCCGGTGCGGTGGGCCTGGGCTGGATAGCTGGCAAAGTGGTGCGCCTGCCTGATGGTGTGATGATTCCCCAGATGGGCTGGAACAGCCTTTCCATCAAGCGTCCGGTGGAGATGCTGGATGGAATCTCTGATGGAGACATGTTCTACTTTGTGCATTCCTACTATGGCCTGCCAAAAGACAAGTCGGTGATAGCCGCCACCACGGAGCACGGAGTGGAAGTGACGGCCGCAGTTATCAAAGATAACATGTTTGCCACCCAGTTTCACCCCGAGAAGTCGGGGGTCAAGGGCCTGAGAATCCTGGAGAACTTTGTGAGGTCCACACGATGTTAGCGAGAAGGATCATTCCCTGTCTGGACTGCGACCTGGGTGTGCCGGGAGGCAGAGTTGTCAAGGGCATCGAGTTCAAGCAGATAAGGTATGCCGGCGTCCCTTGGGAGCTGGCCGGCCAATACTATGAGGACGGTGCCGATGAGATCGTCTTTTTGGACATCACGGCATCTCACGAGCGGCGGGAGACGATGACGAGCGTCATTAAAAAGACCTCGTTGTCGGTCTTTGTGCCTTTAGCCGTAGGCGGCGGCATAAATAGTGTGGAGCAGGCAAGAGAGGTTTTCAATGCCGGGGCAGACAAGATCACTGTAAACACCTCAGCACTAAAGCGCCCTGAGCTTATCAGCGAGATATCCGATCTTTATGGAAACCAGGCCGTCGTACTGGCCATAGATGCCAAGCGGCGCTACACTTTAGAAGAAGGCCGGCAGATGGTAGAGACTGAGCAAGGGCCCTGCTGGTTTGAGTGCTCCTTTTATGGGGGCAGGCAGTTTACAGGTATTGACGCCATCGCCTGGGCAAGCAAAGCGGTATCCCTGGGGGCGGGGGAGATTCTTCTCACCAGCATGGACAGGGATGGGACCTATGACGGCTTCGACATCCCTCTCACGGCCGCCGTGGCTAAAAGGGTGAAAGTGCCTGTGATCGCCTCGGGAGGCTGCGCCAGCCCTGAACACATGCTGGAGGTATTCAAGAAGACCGATGCCTCGGCTGCGCTGGCTGCGAGCATCTTTCACTTCGGAGAGTGGAATATCCAAAGCGTGAAGGCATATCTCAAAGAGAGGGGCGTGAACGTGCGCAAATGAGGTACACAGAGCTCACCAAGGCACCCTGCAATCAGATGCTGGAAGTCATGACGGTTAGCAGTGATGCCGGCTGGGAGAAGAGGTTTGAGTCCATGGGCATACGGAAAGGAAGGCATATCCGCAAAATTGCATCTCAGCCCTTCGGCGGGCCGGTAGTAATTGAGGTAAACGGCTCGAAGATATCGCTCGGCAGAAATATTGCTGCAAAAATCGAGGTGGAGGTACTTGCCAGTCCCTCCGCTTAAGTGTAAGCCCGCTCCCCTCCCGGTTTGATCTATGATCTAGGTTGATATGAGTTGCTTCAGCCTCTGGATGCTCTCCATGGCCTGGGCTGACTCGTGCATCTTCTCCTCCTCGAAATGCCTTATAATCTCATCAATGCTCGCTTTTAGCGAGTAGACCTTCATTGGTCTGCCTTTGCCTTCGCGCTTGATCTCCTTCTCTTCTATCCAATTGTTTTCGCGCAGGGTGCGCATGGCAATGCTAACCTCCGGTTGCCGCAGGTCGGAGCCCATCTCTATCTCGCGAGATGAGGCTTCATCCACATTTGCCAGAAAGGTTATGAGCGTTGCAACGTTGCGCGGAACGCTCAGGGATCGAAGCGTTTCGACAAATTCCATGTCCTTGTCGTCCAGGATCTTTACGGTGGACTCTCTCATAATCGTCACCATATTTTTCTTGTCACAAATACTTAATGATATAAATAATTTGTTTTGAAAGGGAATGTCTTTTAATTTTACTTAATTAGACTAATACATTAGATAATAACTTAAAAAGCAAATGGGGTTTACATTTAGGTGACCTTGCAGGCAAGAATGTTGTGAGTTGAGAATTTATATTTGTAGCAATTTCTACAGGCCCATCAATGGAGTTGCACCGCCTGGGTGATTTTGCCAGAGTCTACCCGAGCCCATCTCAAAATGAAATTAAATAATTAATTTAGAGAGAATAGATATGTATTCAATTATCATATTATTTATAAAGAAAAAATTAATGCATGATGCAAAATTGCAGGCATCTCAACAGATTGCCGCCCAGGGCTCGAGCAAGATATATTTCCCAGAAGGCGAATATATTATCATGATATCCATCGAGATTCGCGAGAAGGATCTCAATGAGCTGGCCCGGACCGAGGTTGGAAACCTCCCCGGGGCTCTCTTTGCCGGGACCAGTCCTCTTCTGCGCCCCTTTATGAAGAAGCTGGAAGCACTCCTACCCCAGGAAAACAGGGGACGCGGGGACAGCTACGTGCTCTATGCGCTGCATTCTCACATAGACCGGGTGCATGCCGACGAGAGCCTGATTGCCGTGAAGAGCGGCGAGCTGGAGGTGATGATTCGTCGCGAAGAGCTGGGCGAATTGATTGGCGAGAGATACCCCACTACGAGCCACCATCGCCTCAACCTGCCCGGCCTCTTATTCCTGCAGAGCGGCCCGGCTCTTCAGACCGTTTGCGCCATCATCCTGCGCCGGGAGCACAAGTTGCATATTCCGGACGGACGCAGGACTCTACGCTATATCTTCCACCTGGGTGTGGCAGCTATTGATGCGGATAAAGAGAAAATAACCATCCACTTCGACCCACAAAGGCTGCCCAAAAGGGCCGATGGGTCCTGTGTACTGGTGTAGAAAGCAAAATGCAAAAAATGAGAGAGAATATGCTGAGCTATTCTCCTCCCACGAGCTAAATAATAAGGCTTTTCAGCCCCCAGAGAAGTTTGGGATTGAGCCGGAAGAGAACGCGCAGCATCCCCGGCAGATCCATCTTGGATATATCCTCCTTGGCCAGAGAGCCGATGAGCTGGTTCATGTCTTTATCTGTAAGCTTGACGAAGAACTCTTTGAACTGGAAGCTCCGGGCGATAACCTTACCGAAATCCTCTCGCCAGCGGTCTTCGTACTCTTGCAGGCCGGCCCGGCGGACATTGCCTGCGGTTATGGCCTTTGCCGCTACCTCTCCGGCGATGATTCCCGCCTGCATGGCATTGAGAATGCCTCCTCCCGTGAGCGGATCGGTCTGATGAGCCGCATCTCCCACCAGCATCACGCCATCTGTTATTGCAGAGTCGATGGGCCCGGAGCAGGGGTCTCCTCCTACGACCATCTCCACCACTTTGCCGTTCGGAAAGCGAGTCTTCATGAACTGGCGCAGCAGCCGCATAGCTTCGCCGGGCTTGGATCGAGAGCCCTGAATTCCGAGTCCGATGTTGGCCAGCTTCTCGCCCTTGGGAAACGACCAGGCATATCCTGAGGGAGCGATGCTGTTTCCTAAAAAGAACTCGGTGTATTCGTCGTCAATGGATGCATCCTGCACCAGGAACTGGGCGCAAGATTCGATATCCTGCAGCTTCAAAGTGGTGTCAATGCCCGCCCAGCGTCCCACCTTGGACTCCACTCCGTCCGCGCCGATGATGAGGGGCGCCTCGATCTGCAGGGGCTCGCCAATGCGCAGGCCCGACACCCCGCAAATTGCTCCGTCCTTCCTCAAGAGACCCAAGGCTCTGGTCTTGACCAGGATCTTGGCCCCCGCCTGGGCCGCCTGCATGGCCAAGCCTCGATCGAAGACCTTCCTCTCCAGTACGTAGCCCACCTCGCCGCCGCTCTTGTCCTCGGACATGACTATGCTTTTTCCGTCCGGAGCATAGATTCTGGCACCCTTTACCTCGGAAGATATCCATTCCGGCTCGGGCAACATCATGCGGCATAAGGCCCTCTTGCTGACGCCCTCAGCACAGCGCACGGGATCGCCGATCTCCTGGCGTTTCTCCAGCATGACGACATTGAGGCCGGCCGAAGCTGCCGTCTTGGCGGCCATCGATCCGCCAGGCCCCCCCCCTACTACTATCAAGTCGCACTTCATGCCTTGACCTCCAGGGCTCCCACTGGGCATATCTTTGTGCACAGGCCGCACTCCTTACACTCTGCCGAGACCTCGAGCCAGGTCTCCACCAGCTCCAGGGCACATGTCGGGCAGACTCCGACGCAGGCACCGCAGTAGCAGCATTTGTATCTGTTGACGGTAAGCATGAGATCACATCCTATTCTATTTCAAAATCCTCATACCCTTTGCTTTCCAGCTCGGAGAACTCCATCCCCAGGATTATTGCACCTGTAGGTCCCGACTTCATGGCTTTGAGCAATTCTCCTACGGGCTTTCTCTCTCCCTCCAGCACAGCCTCCACTCCACCGCTGGGAATGTTTCTTACCCAGCCTTTCACCCCCAGAGCCCGTGCACGGTCCTGGGTAAAGGCGCGATAGAAAACGCCCTGCACTCGGCCCGAGACACGAACGTGCACCGCTATCATTTCGAGGCTCCCGTCACCAGATCTTCTAAAGCCTTGCGCTGGTCTTTTGCCTTGATAATTCCGGAAGCAAGCAAGACACCAATCGATCCCAGCTCCAGGGCGCTTCTCAGATCCTCGCCATGAGTTATTCCTGCCCCGCAGAGAACACCCACCTCTGGAGCAATGCGTTTGACGGCATCAACTGATCTGGAAATTATCTCCGGATTGGCCTTGGATACGGGAATGCCGCTGCCGATCAGCTCCGGCGGCTCCACAGCCACATAGTCCGGATCCAGTGCGGCAGAGGCGCGAGTTGTGGCCACGTTGTTGGTACACACTATCGTCTTTATGCCGGCCAGTCGACAGGCGGAGATGGAGGCCTCGATCTTCGCCAGCTCGAGCCTTCGCTCGGAGTGGTTGATAAGAGATCCGGCAGCTCCCGCCGCTTTCAAGGACGCTGCGGTCACATGGCCCGTAAAGCCGCCGTATCCCACTCCGTCCACATGCTGAGCATAGACCGGTATCTTTACTGCCCTGGAAATGGTCTGAATATCAGCCACCTGGGGAACTACCACCATTTTGACGGAATAATCCTGAGAAATGTCTTCGCATATCTCTGCCAGGCGTAGAGCCTCCGGGCCTGTCGATTCACGATAGGTCTTGAAGTTGAGCACTATTAAGGTCATAATCTCCCTCGCAGCACTTCTGTAATCTCAGTGAGCATATATATTTTGGCTGCATTCGTTATAATATTTTTCATAAACTGCCGCGTGAAGGCACTCTCCGGTGAAGATTATCCTTATGGTGCCCTGGAAGATAAAAGCAATCAAAGGGAGCATGCCTTTCTCTTGGCTATGGATCATATGGTAGAGCAGGCCGGAGGGCTGGGAATAGTCCAGTTTTACCAGCACTAAATCCGTGTGTTGGGACAGAAAGCTCTCTAGAATCGGCTCGCATCTCTGGCAGATGGTGCAATCTTTTCTGCCGATAAAGAGCAGCACTACCCCCTCCTTGCTATCAATGGCCTGGGCCATCCTTATCGCCGGTCCGTAGGTGTCCTTCAAAAAGGAGTTTACCACGCCGGCCACCTCCTCTGGGGGAACACCATACTTCTCGGCCAGCTCTTCGCTAAGCTGCACCTCTTTTTTGGCCATGAATCCCTGCACCTGGGCTTTGAGATCCATGAATGGTGCTGTCTTATTCATTACTTAAATTGGTAATGGTGCTAGAGATCATGAATTACCTTAACCCTCAGCTTTGAGAAGTCATCTTTGATCTCAACCATGAAGCCCATGCCGGCAAAGATCTCCTCCAGCTCAATTCTCACGAATTTCTTGGGCGCATCCGAGCCGAAGATGAGGGTGAACTCATTCTTGCCGGTCTTGCTCATATTAAAGAGGTTGCAGATCTCAAGTCTCCTCAGGATGCTCTCCGCATTGAAGAGCTTGTGCTTGAACTGCTCGGCATGAGCCCGGCAGACCTCTTTATGCAGATTCCAGAACTTTTCCTTGTCCGGATGAGTTTCGATGAAGCTTAGAAACAGTATCCAGTGATCGATATCCAGGATCACATGCTCGCCTGCGGAGAGCATTTCTGCATGGGTGTAAACCTTCTTGTCCTCGGCGAAGTCAAAGAGCATCTTGTGTTTGCCAAAGAACTTCAGGGACTCTCGCATCAGCTCGCTCTGGGACATGCCCAGGTCTTCCTTCATCTTCTTGAACAGGCCTACTGTCTCTTCGTCTAAAGCGATGGTAATTCTTTCCGGTGACTTCATTTCATTCCCTACATTTATCTCTGCCAATACCTTCCCCCTTATGCTATATTACCTTTATCAAGCATTATCTTTTTATACTGACACCAGAAAGCGCATTCCTACCACTCTTGCCCCCATGACACTATCACTTAGACCGACATTGTTAAATTCCAAAAAGAAATGATCCTATGTCATGGACTCGTGGATGGAGAATCAAAAAATATACAGCGAAAAGGACAAAAAAAAGCTGGAGAAAGGATCGGGCTTTGTCAAGGCCTGGACACTGATCAGCAACTGGCTTTATCGTGTAGTATCCTGGTAATCCAATTTTACTTTTATTATCTCGCCAAGCGTTGCCGCTCTCGTCTTTAGCTTGGCCATTACCGCGTCTCTGCGGGGTCCCGTGGCCATTATGGACAGGACTGGATCGTCTGCGGCTATTCGCGATCCCTTCCCCGGCACGTCCCTAGTCCAGTCTCTGACCAGATCCGCCTCGATTGCAAGATCGCGAGGGGCATAGATTATGATTCTGCCGGCTGTACGTCTGGAAGGGGCCGGCCTCTCGGGAAGCATTCCCAAAAAGGACTGCAGATGAGCCTGGAATACATTGTCCCCGCCGGACATCTCTACAGTATCCAGGCTGCCCTGAAAGCGGCTATTGACCTCAACCACCACTGGACCATTTTCGGTGAGCAGAAAATCAACTCCATTGCTGCCAACGAGCCCCAGGGACGCGATAATCTCTTCCGCCATCTGCGCTACGGCGCATTGCGGGGCTGCGAGGGGCGTGATGTTCCCGCTGTATCTGAATCCTTTCGCCCCGGCCCAGGGCACGCCGATGAGCTGCTCGTTGACGGCAATGGCGCGCGCGGCGCGACCGTTCCCAATGACCGAGACGCTGGCGGGCAGGCCATTGATCCGCTCCTGGGCGATCATGCCCTCTTCCCATTTTAGTTCGGAGGGAGTGTTCACAACTCTGCATCCCACGCCTCCTGCCCCCTTGCGCGGCTTGACCAGGAAGGGAAAATGCAGATCCTCTGCGGAAAGCTGCGTCTTTATGAAGGGAAAGCCCTTCTCTTCCAGCCAGCGAGCCAGCCAGAGCTTATCTGATACCTGAGCCGTTTTTTCAGGCAGGTTATTGAGCACAGGCACTCCCTGGACGGATGCCTCTTCCAGGCCCGGTCCCAGGACAACGGCATCAGGGCGGAATTTTTTGATAAAATAAGATATCTGCTCTTCCGCTCCCTCGCGCGGCATTTTGGCCGTCTCTTTTGCCCATCTTGCCAGGTCCACATCGCAATAGCAATCGACCGCGAAAACCTCATGGCCGGCCCGGCTGGCGGAGCCGGCAATGTGCCTGATGTTGATGCCGATTACTAATACTCTCATTCCTGGCAGTATTCCGGATACAAGACCTGCTTTCCTCGAGCCGTAGGCACAATCTTAAGGCCGCCCTCAAATGCCTCCTCCAGTTCCCGGCCCATAAAGAGCCGGTCCAGGAAGACCGCCAGCGCCGCCACCTCGGAATGGGGCTGATTTCCCACGGCCACATTCCAGTCCGCCAGATCATACATCTCAGCCGGGACCTTCTCTGCGCCCACCGCCACCAGGATATTCTCGCATTCGCGAATCTCATCGATCACATCGGGCAGGTTGGAGCCGTACATGGTGAGGTGAACCACCTTTCCTCCCGCCTCTTTCCAGCGCACCGTCTCTCCCTTCCAGGAGACATCCGGCCGGAGGCGAAAGCCTCCTCCCCAACGCTCTGCTACATCGGCCAAGCTCTCTTCCACGTGAGAGTCGCGCCCGGAGAGAAGCATCTCTTCCGCTCCGAAGGCCCTGGCCACCAGGCCCACATGGGTGGTGATCCTCTTATCTCTCTCCGGCCGGTGGCCGATGCGCAAAACCACGACTCGCATGGCCGCGGGAGGGCTGGCATCTTATTTAGTCTTATTTGGCCTCTTTTTATTGAAAGCTTTGGCCGGACCCTTGCAAAATAGCTAAATTCCAATGGTGCGTCAACTCCCTGGATGAACCTGTGCGAAAGTTGCCGGGGCAAGGGCTACCTGGTGGTAGGAGAGAAGCCCTGTCCCAACTGCGATGGCAGCGGAAAGACCGAGTCCATCTCCCTGGGGGAGGCAACGGACACGGATATGAAGGAGCTTATGGAAAGCGGCTCCACGAAATGCAGCGTCTGCCACGGCTCGGGCGAGATGCCGGTCACTGAAAGCTGCCAGGCCTGCGGGGGCCTGGGACGCGAGTATTTATGCGTAGTCTGTAAGGCCAAGCTTTCAAGCAAAAAGGAGGTGTGCGAGCGCTGCGCCAAGAAGCCGCTCGTGCATATTCTCGACCCTGCATGCGATGTCAAAGATATATTGATAGGAGAGATTTATCAGGGAAAGGTAAATGGCCTGGCCAACTTTGGGGCCTTTGTGGATCTATCCGAGAGCGTGAGGGGCCTCGCCCACAACAAATACCTGAAGAGCAAGCCGGAAGTGGGCGACAGCATCTTCGTCACGGTGCGAAATATTCTTGCAAACGGCAACATCGAGCTGGAGCCCGTCGAACTGAAGGAGTACAACACTTTTGAGGTGGAAAAGGAGCTTCCTCTATCCAAGACCGCAGATCTGCAAAAGCTGGTGGGAAAGCAGATCATGATCAAGGGGGAGGTCATCCAGGTCAAGCAGACGGGGGGCCCTACCATCTTCACCATCGCGGACGACAGCGGGCTGGTCTTTTGTGCCGCCTTTGAGCGGGCGGGAGTGCGCGCTCACGCCGATATCGACAACGATATGATGGTGCGGGTCATAGGCGAGGTGAGCCTGCGCAACAATCAGGTTCAGGTGGAGATCAAGTCCATGAAGCGCCTCTGGGGCGGGGAGGCGTCCAGCGTCAAGGACCTGATTGAACTGGCGATCGACCGGCGCGCCGAGCCCTCAGAGACCGAGTTTCTCGTGAAAAGCGAGATCATGACCCGCCTCTTGCCGGCCATGAAGCAAGTGGCCAAAGAGATTCGCCGGGCGGTTCTCAAGTCCCAGCCCATAGTGGTGCGCCATCACGCCGATGCCGACGGCATCACTGCTGCTGTCGCCATTGAGATGGCCATTTTGCCGCTCATCACTGAAGTAGGCGGGCCTGATGCCGAATACCACAACTACCGGCGCGCTCCCAGCAAAGCGCCCTTTTACGAGCTGGAGGATGTGACCAAGGATCTGACCTATGCTCTGGAAGATCAGACCCGGCACGGCCAGAAGATGCCGCTCATCGTTCTGATGGACAACGGCTCCACTGAAGAGGATGTTCCGGCCATGCGCCAGGCCCAGGTCTACGGCCTGGAGATGCTGGTCGTCGATCATCATCATCCCCATAAGATCGTGGACCAGTATCTCATCGCTCACGTCAATCCCGCGCACGCCGGCGGCGACTTCGGCCTGACTACGGGCATGCTGGCGACAGAGATCGCCCGCATGATCTACCCTGCCGTGGAGAGCAAGATCAAGCACTTCCCGGCGGTCTCGGCGGTGGGCGATCGGAGCGAAGCGCCGGAGGCGGCTGCCTACATAAAGCTGGTCGAGGACAAGTACAGCCGAGAGGATCTCAAGAAGATTGCTCTGGCTCTGGACTACGAGGCATTTTGGCAGCGCTTCAATGACGGACGGGGGCTGATAAACGATATTTTATGCCTGGGCCGGCTGGATCGGCACCAGAGGATTGTGGAGCTTTTGTGCGAGCAGGCCAATGCCGCCATTGACGAGCAACTGCGCGCCAGCATGGGCAATGTGAAGAGCACGCGGCTCCCCAACGGCATTATCATGAATGTGCTGGATGTGGAGAACTTCGCCCACAAGTTCACCTTCCCTCCACCAGGCAAGACCTCCGGTGAGGTGCACGACCGTCTGTGCAAGAAGTATGCCGGAAAGCCCGTTGTCACCATCGGCTACGGACCGGACTTTGCCGTGCTGCGCAGCAAGGCTGTGAAAATGAACATCCCCCAGATGGTGAAAGAGCTGATGGAAGAGATTCCCAACGGCGGCGTCTCCGGCGGAGGGCATTTGGTAGTGGGATCGATCAAGTTCGTGGGCGGGATGAGAAAAGATGTGCTGGCCAAGCTGGCCGAGAAGATCGCCGCCTGCGGGGTGGACGAGGTGCCGGCGGCAAAAAGCGGATAGACGGCGGGCCGAGCCCGAGCGTCTTTTCTTTATCTCAGATGGTTGTTTTTACGGTGTTTTTTAGGATGTTGCTTTTTTCAGAATTGCCTCAACCTCATCAAAATAGCCCGGCTGTTGTATCTCTTCAAGTTCTTCCGGTGTGAAGAAGTCCTGCCATCTTCGATAGGTAACAATCGAGGCAGACCGCCCATTTATAATTATCTTCTCGAGCTTCACCAGACCATCATCTTCCAGGCGTTTCACGGAAGAGTAGACCTTGCCATGCAACCAGCCGATAGACTTGGCAAGAGCGTATATATTCAGACCGGGATTTCTTTCGACCCATCTATATAGCTCCCAGTCCACATCCTCTGCCAGTTCTTCTCTCTTTCGGACGGCTTGTATGGTCTTTGAAAGCATTGGTTTGCTACTCTGATTATTAGTTATATAAACATCTGCGCGAATTGATCCGCGAGGGATATGTGAGCATGCATCCAACACGCGGTGAGATGACTTATGAGCTGACCAATGAGGGACTGGCATTCTGCCGCGAGATGGCTCGCCAACTGGGATAGCAAAAGATGATGATTTCTGGGCCAAAAAAAGCCAGAGGGCAGTTTCTTCTCTATCTCCTTCTCTATTTTCCCCCGGCCCTCTCCACCAGCCCCCAGCCCCTATCTTTGGCGTAACTTTGCAAGACCTCCTGCACCAGACCCATGAACTGCTCCTGGCTGTAACTGAGCTGCGCTGCCAGCCGCTCCACCAGAGGCTCGACGTTCTTCACATCATCGCTCTTGATGCTCCTTAAGACTATGGCGGCCAAGGCCATGAGCCGCAGGCCTTCTTGCATCTTATCCTGCTGCACGGCTAAAGCTCCGAGCTGGAAGAAGGCTCCCGCTTCTGCGGGTTTATCGGCCAGTTCTTGATTGATCTGCAGAGCCGCCCGGAAGCTTTCCATCGCTTTTTCTTTCTCCCCGGCCTGAGAATGAATCATGCCGAGGCTGTGCAGGATAGCGGCTTCGCCGGCGCGGTCGCCCATCTCCGCAAAGAGCGGCAGGGCCTTCGCAAACCCTGCGCCTGCAGGCGGGAAGTCGCCCTTCTCCAGATCGAGGCTGGCCAAGTTAAAGAGGGCAAAAGCAGCGCCCTTTCTGTCTCCGGCGGCCTCCAGCAGCTCGCGTGATCTCACGAGTCTGGAGCGCGCGGAATCATAATCACTTCTGCTCATATCCAGGCGGGCCATCTCCTGCAAAGCTGCAGCCTCGCCCTTCATATCTCCCAGGCTCTTCATGATCTCTACAATCTTTTGCAGCTTCTCAAAAGCAGCATCATTCTCGCCTTTCAACTTGTCAATGCTGGCCAGGCTGCTCAGGCTTGCCGCCTCACCGGAAAGGTCGCCTGCGGCACAAAATGCTTCTGCCGCCTTTTGCAGGCTCTCTTTTGCCAGGTCATACTTTTCCTGGTGCAGGAGAGCTGTGCCCAGGCCGTGCGAAGCCGCGGCGTCAGGGGCGATCTGCAGTGCCCGCCCATACCACTCTGCCGCCTTTCTGTATTCGCCCTGATCCAAATAGGCTCGGGCGATCCAGGCAATAGGAGCCGATTGCTGGTCTAGATCCAAAAGCTCCTGATTCAGTCTTATCAGCTCAGAGTAGTAGCCGTGCCTTTGCAGATGGCCGCTGATGCGGGCTGTCACGGCGATGACATTGTCCGAATCCCAGGCCGCCAGATAGTGCCCGCGTGCCTCCAGCAAGACATCTAAGCGAGAGAGCCCCAGCTCTGCAGAGCGCCCGGCCTCGGCCAGGTCTCTCTGAAATTGGCCGGCTGCTTTTTGCGCGGCGCGCTGCTCCTGCGGGCTTAAGGCTGCCAGTAGAGGGGCATGAAGAGATGAAGGCACCGCCCACAGCTTGCCCGCGGCGTGGGCCAAAGAGAGATTCTGCCATTGGCAAGCATTGGCGGAGGCCTGCTCTTCTGTTATTCCGGAAACGGCAGCCAGGCCGGCCGGGCTTATGGCCACAGCGTAGACCGCAGCCTGAGAGAGAGCGCGGCTAGAGGCAGAGCCCAGGCAGGAGGTGAGCTTTGCCAGCGAGTCCTCGTCTGCGGCGAGATCGCCCTGACCCAAGGCTTTACCTGTTTGGGCCAGGCGAGCCGGATGGCCCGAGGCCGCACTGTGATGCGTGGCAAGCCGGGCATAAGAGATCTCGCCTTTTTTATAGCGATCCGCCAGGGCCTCGTCCCGGAGAAGAATTCTAACGAATGCAGCCGGGCCAAGCCCCTCCAGCTTCCACTGCCGGGCGCGGGCGGGCAGAGTCAGGGCATCGGCTGGCATTGTCCCGCAGGTGATGATGGCGCGCCCCGCGGTCATGCCTTTTAGCATCCGCAGGTAGAACTCGGCCAGATCCATGTCGGAAATTTTGCCGGTCTTGCCGTCCAGTTCCAGGCCGTCCCAAACCATCAGAATGCGAGAGGCTTTCAGCACTTCCAACAGGCTTTGCAGCCGCTCTCTGACGGAGCGGCTCGGATCTTTGAGGCCTTTTGCCGCTGCCTCCCCGCCAATTCCGCTCAAGTGGCCCACCGCAGCTTCCAGGAGCCTGGCGGCGCTTATGCGGTTATTGGGCGAGCCGTAAATGGCCAGGATGCTGTAGCCGGCGGGCTCCAGCAGACGGGCGAGACGGGTTGCCAGAGCGCTCTTGCCTACGCCGTCCGGGCCGGTGATTATCAGAGCCTGCGTCCCGCCGTCTCGCAGGGCGGCAGCGAACTGCTGCAAATCCCGCCTCCTGTTCACAAAGCACTCCGCCCGCCCTTCTGTCAGTCCCGGCAAGGCAGGAAGTTCCTGGCAGAGGTTGGCCGGCGCAGCCGCTCTCTTTTGGGCATCGAAGATTCCCGGCAGATCATAGATCGAGTACAGAGCGGGAACTGGAACGAGAACCGAAGCAGGATCTGCTGCGTTTTCCCGGCGAACAGATAGCAGAGCTTCATCCATTGATTGACCTGCGGCCAGGGACCGGTACAGGGGCTTGGCAGCAGCAGTGGCTGCATTCCAGGCCACGGCCAGGGGTATGCTCTCCGCCAGCTTCCGGCAGAGCAGATGTAGAGCTGAGGGGGGTTCGCTCTGCCGACTGCTCAGGATGACACCCACCAGGCCGCAGTCCTTTAGGGCCGCGGCCAGATCCTCAGCCGACCGCAGATCGGCCCGGCCTGCCTGGCCCGGCATAGAGAATGCCGCACTGCCCCCGGACACTTTTCCCTGGCCGGCCAGGTGCACAAGATGAGGCCGGAAGGATTCTGCCAGGTCCAACAGCTCCTCCCAGGTTCCGCTCTCGCAGATGGCAAGAGCCATGTCCAGGCCCTCTGACGCCCCAAGGATCGACTGCTCTTCTTCTTCATAGTCCAAAGGCTCGGCGGCCAGGAAAAGCACACGCAAAGGCCCCGACGCCAGCGGGGTAGAGGAGGAAATAAGCCCGTCCGCAATTCCGGGCAGGCGAATTATGCTGCCCTCGTCACTGCCGCCCGGCTGCCCGGAAAGAGGGAGCAGCTCCCAGGGCAGTTGTAGCACCTCTGGTATGGGCGAGGCAACCGTCAGCCGCGCACCCGGCAAGATCAATGCACTAAAATCCTGCCAGCCTGTCTCTAAGAAGAGATGAAATAGTCCGTTACGAAGGATGGGCAGATAGCTTTTCGCTCCCGCCTGGCCAGCGCCCTGAAAAAGAGAGAAGTACTGAGATGCCATCTCCTGAACCTGATGAGTCTGAACCGGCGTGAGCGTTCTCTTTGCCACAACATTGCCATCGATTTGGATTTTATAGGCAAAGGTCCTGGCAGCGGCAGTTCCTGCCTCCGAAACTGTGATTGTGATATTTTGCATATTTGGCCATCCCTTATTTATTATTAATATCTATTTATTTCAAGGCAGTTCGTGCCTTTCAGCTCGCAGTAGTCCTTGGGCTCCAGATGCACGACCACATCCCTGACCCCGGGGATCTTGCTTTTTATCATGCTCTCCACATCTTCGCCCACTTTGTGAGCTGCATCTATGGAAAGCGACCGGTCCACACCGATATGCAGATCCACAAAAATCTCCCCTGCCATGCCGCGCGTGCGAACACTGTGGCAGGTGCAAACACCTACTACCGACTTTGTCAGATCGATTATCAAGCTCTCTTCGACCAGAGCTTTGTCCAGTAAGACCTTGGAGCTGTCCCTCACAATCTCCAGGCCGGTTAAAAGGATCAGGCCGCAGATGAGCAGAGCTATAACCGGATCGGCCAAAGGATAGCCCATCTTGACGGCGACAAGTCCCAGGATGACGCCTATGGACGCGAAAATGTCGCTTCGCGTATGCATGGAATCGGCTACCAGGATGCTGCTCTTCAGCCTTTTGCCCAGGATGTATTCGTAGGCTGAAACGCCGATATTGATGAGCAGGGTTATGCCCATAACAGCGAAAGACAGCTCGGTTATCTGGGGAGCTGACTGGCTTTGCAGGCGATTCGCCGCCGCCAGGATCAGTTGAATAGAGCCTGCGAATAGCAGCAAGGCTATTCCCAGAGAGGCAAAAGTTTCGAACTTGGCATGACCGTAGGGGTACTCCTTGTCGGGAGGGCGGGCCGCCAGGGAGATGCCCACCAGGCCGATGATATTGGAGGTGCTGTCGAAGAGGGAATGCAGGCCGTCTGCGCTCATGGCGAGAGAATTGGTGAGAAGGCCGTAGCCTCCCTTGGCCAGGGCAGTAACTATGTTAATTACGAATATTATTATCAGGATGCGCCGGACCGCCTCATAGTAGGCCATAATAGTAGATATGCAGGGTATACGATAAATAATTTGGTTCCTCGTTGTACTGGGTGGGGGTAAGTTCGTAACCATATATATTAAATACGAAAGCGGCAAGAGACGTTTTCGATGAAGATAAGTTCCCGATCCTTTTTGACAATTATCATAGCAGCCTTAGCCATGACCCCCTGGGTGCAGGGAAGCTGTTCTGTGGGAGGTTGCGGCGGAGGCGATGATTCCTGGGCGGCATCGGCTCAGTCCTTCATGAACCTGGATGCTCCCCTTGTGGGCGTAACCGCAAATCAGAACACAGTGTCTAGCAGCTTTAGCTCCGGAAGCTTTAAGGCAGGCCTGCCTGTAGGCGAGGCATTAAATAAAACCAGAGCAGATCTATTCCCATCTCCCGGGATGCTCAAGTCCCTGGATGCCATCTCGGAGAAGGATGTGGTGCTGGATGTATCGAGCCGCCGATCCCCCAGCCAGGCCCAAATCAGAGGCTCCATTCACATTCCTGCTAAGAGCTTTTTTTATGAGAATGGGACGTTGCGTAATGTGTCTGAGCTGGTCGCAATTTTGGGCGGAGCCGGCATCTCCAGGGAAGATGCGGTGATGGTCTACAGCGATTCCTTCAGCTCGGGAGAGGCAACGGCCGTTCTTTACATTCTGCGCTACCTGGGGCATGAGGATGTCAGAGCCCTTGATGGCGGACTGGATAACTGGATCGCAGCAAGCTTGCCCCTGGAGACAAAAGAGAACATGCGCCCCGCCGCCGTTTATCTGCCCAATCTGAGGCAGGAACTTCTTGTCGATTATGATTTTGTCAAGTCCGGCCAGGCCCAGATGGTGGATGCCAGGAGCTTTCAGGATTATGGCAAGGCTAGAATTGGAAATGCCACATTCATCAGCCCGGAAAATGTGCTGGAAGAGGGCAGGCTGAAGGGTGGAGAGGAGCTTAAGGATGCCTTCATCGGATTGAATGCCAGCCGGACGACGGTGGTTTACTCCAGCGATCTCTACAGCGCTTCTGTGGTCTGGTATGCTCTGCAGCTCATGGGATTCGATGCCAGGATTTATACCTTGCAGGACTGGCAGTCCCATGAGGAAGAGAAGCCATGACAAGCAGCGGCTCAACAACCCGCCCGAGGGCCCGGTCACGCCTGAAACCGACCGGGAATCGATCCTCGCAGCAATCATCTATGCAGTCAATTCAGGCAAGACCGGATCACGATTGCTCCAAAGTACAGGCACAATCTCATAGCTTCGAAGCGCTTCGATCACTGATGGTGAGACCGCTCTTTCCGAATCATTGAGAAATGCATACGCCTTTGAATCGGGCTTTCGCACTTCTCTTGTATCCATCCAGGAGAAGGCTAGAGCTTGTGCTTCATTTTTATCCGGACGATTGATTGCCTGAAGGATTCTTTCCGGAGCCTGGCGAGATTTGGGAATCACGGCATCAAAGAGATGATCATAACCGCTTTTTCCCGCAAATTTTACATTTGGTATATAACGAATATAATTTTGCTCCAACCAGGCCAGGAAGTCTTCCAGGAATAGGCTGATAACATTGGGCTTGGCCAGATAGAATAGGTCGTTTACAGCCAGCATAGCCTGAATTAGGTTATGCTTCTTCAGAGGAAAATTATCCGGAGAGGTTATGACCTGGAGCATTCTGCCTTCAACGAGCTTGACACCAAAGCCATTTAGAGTCATATTGAGCAACTCCGACCTCTTTGGCGTGTCAAGATCGCATCCCGACTGCATGAGATCCTGCAGAATATATCCGTCGTCTGTCATAATATAGCTGCCGTTTTGTCTCCTGGCATAGATCTGGAGATAATCGTTATGTCTATCAAGATATGGTGTAGTGATCTCGAACCAATCATCAACTCTGCGAAGGGTTATCTTGGCTCTGAGCCATGATGTATAATCATCCATTAATTGCTGGACTTCAGTGGTCGTAATAATCAACCCCCTTCTGAATATCCGGTGGGCGAGTCGCATTGCAGCATTTCATGAAATCATGAAGCGTCTGCCAAAGATCTGCGATATTTGCGAATTTATCCGGCTGCAATGGCTCAGCGAAACGGTCTCCATATCCTTCCCGATATTAATTTGGTGCATATGGATATATCTTTTGGTGTGGCATATTTTAGATGGAGAAATCCATCGAAACATTTTTTGCCCCTGCGCCTCAAGGCTGAAGGGAGACCTGAGCAGAAATGACCAGCGCCCATAAACCGGATAAAAAGCCCATCGGGACCTACGAGCACAAGACCAAGCAGCGGCTCAACAACCCGCCCGTGGGCCTGGTCACGCCCGAAACCGAACATGAGGTTGGCAGCCGCAGCTACTCTTACGATCCGCATCTCGATCCCCAGCTTGTCTGGGCCGGAAAGGCGGAGCAGCGCCAGGTGGGACGGGCCATCGAGGAGGCTCAATTTCTGGTGCCCAGGCCTAAAAAAATAGTACTTGCTGCCTTCCAGTTCGATCCAGAAGCCGCCAAAGACATCGACGAGACAAACTGGCCCGGCCTGACCTTGCTCAAGGTGCAGATGAATGCCGATCTCTTCACCGAGGACCTCAAGAAGAAGAGAGCCAGCAACGAGAGCTTCTGGCTGATCGGCCAGCCGGATGTGCGACTCTTCAGAGTTAAGGAGGGAAAGGACAAAGACAAGTACCAGGTGGAGGTGCAGGGCTTCGACTATTTCGATCCGCGTACAGGCACGGTCGTATCGGGCGGCACGGAGAATATTGCCATGTGGATGCAGGACACCGACTACGACGGCAGAAGCCTCTTCCCCCGCCAGGTCTTCTTTCCCCTTTCCGGAGACAAGGACGGATGGTCGCGCCTCGCCAAAAATCTGAAAGCATATGTGGACGAGGAGCTGATGGAGGCCTACCGGGGCACGCTCTCCCTGCCCTTCCCGCCCGGGCCCCATGAGCGGGTGGCCGTGAAGATCATTAACGACCGGGGCATTGAGAGCCTGAGAATTATGGAAGTGAAGTGAGATGATGATCTCTCGATTGATTTTGAAGAACTGGAAGAACTTTCAGTCCGTTGACATTCCCCTCAGTGCTCGCACCTTCATAATGGGCCCGAACGGAATCGGTAAGTCGAATCTCCTGGATGCGCTTCGCTTCCTTGCCGATATCGCCCGGCCCGACGGCGGGCTCTCTTTTGCGCTGCATGCTCGGGGTGGCCTGGAAAAAATCAAGTTTGCCGCCGCTAATAAGAAGGAGCAAGACATTATAGACGAAATGAATTTAATTGAGGCAAGATTCGAAGATCAACGCGAAAATGTTCTTCATCTGGGCTTTGAGATCTCATTCATCTTCCTGGGATTGGTAAAGAAATACTGGCTGGACTACATCATTCACTTGAATGGCGATGTCCATCTGGTTCTTGAGGTTAAGGGAATAGACGCCCATGTGGACAAAACCAAGCGCAGATTCCTGGATGAACGGGTAAGAGCCATGAATGCTCACGGCGGCTTTGGAAAATGGGGCTGGGCTGTATCCAGAGATACGGCGGACGTTTCCGGGATAATTGAAAAGTCCTTATGAATAATAAAAAAGCGAGCCTACGACCTTGAAAATCTTGCTCATGGGCAATCCCAACGTGGGAAAGAGCGTCATCTTCTCCCGGCTGACGGGAATCGAGGTTATTTCCGCCAACTACCCCGGCACCACAGTGGAGTACACGGAAGGCCGCATGAAATTGGGCGATAAGATGGCCACCTTAGTGGATGCTCCCGGAGTCTATTCCCTCGACCCGACCTCCCGAGTGGAGGAGGTCAGCCGCGAGATCTTCACCAAGGGCGCTGATGTGGTGGTGAACGTCATCGATGCCACCAATCTGGAGAGAAACCTCAACCTCACCCTGCAAATCCTGGAGAGGGGCGTGCCCACCGTGGTGGCCCTAAACCTCTGGGATGCAGCGACCAGAAAGGGCATCGAGATTGATGTGGAGGCACTGGAAAGAGAGCTTTGCGTCAGCGTAGTTCCCACCGTGGCCGTGAGCGGCCAGGGCATCCGCGATCTGGTGGAGGCCCTGGCCGGCGCGAAGAAGCCCCCCATCATGCACTTTGACTCCCCGGACCAGAGATGGGCCCGCATAGGCGAGATTGCGGCCAGGACGCAGAAGGTCTTGCACCGCCATCCCTCCCTCTTCGACCGGCTGGAGGATATCTCCATCAAGCCGCTCACGGGAATTCCCATCGCTATGCTGGTGCTCTATTTCTCATTCAGCCTGGTGATTGAAGCAGGTGAGCTGCTGCAAGTGAAGATCACCGACCCGATATTCGTCACCTACTCTCAGTTCATTACCAGTATCATAGAAAGCAATATCGGCTCGCCCTTGCTGCGGAACATACTGATCGGAACATCTCCGGAGCTGCTCAAGTCCTTCGGCATTCTCACCACCGGCCTCTATATTCCATTAGGCGTGGTCCTGCCGTTCCTGATTCCCTTTTACCTGGTGCTGGGCGTCCTGGAGGACATCGGCTACCTTCCCCGACTGAGCATCATTTTGGACGCTTTCATGCATAGGATCGGCCTGCATGGAGCGGCCATACTGCCCTGCGTTCTGGGCATGGGCTGCAGCGTGCCGGCCGTCCTCTCCGTGCGCATCCTGGAGTCGCCCAAGCAGAGATATCTGGCGGCCACGCTCATGACCATGGCCATACCCTGCGCCTCGCAATCGGCCATGATCTTCGGAATGCTGGCCCCCTACGGCCTGAGATACATTTTGGCGGTCTACCTGTCCCTCTTTACCACATTCGCGGTCACAGGTTTTCTGCTGCACAGGTTTATAGGCGGAGAGTCTCCCGAGATCTTTTTAGAGATCCCCCCTTACCGCATGCCGGATTTAGGCTCGCTGCTCAAGAAGACCTTCATTCGCATTCGCGAATTTTTAAAAGAGGCCGTTCCTTACATTGCTTTGGGCATGATTGTGATGAACTTCTTTTTCCTCTCCGGCTTGATGCACCTGATAGGCGAGACCATGCGGCCGGTCGTGTCCGGCCTTTTAGGGCTGCCCAGTGATGCCGCTACGGCATTGATCATCGGTTTTTTGAGAAAGGATGTGGGGATCGGCATGTTCGCGCCCCTGGATATGACGGCGGCGCAGCTAGTGGTCGCCTCTGTGGTGCTGGCTATGTATTTTCCCTGTGTGGCAACTTTCATGGTGATGCTGAAGGAGCTGGGCGTCTCGGGAACCCTGAAATCCGTGGCATTGAGACTGGTGGCGGCGCTCTTAGTAGGAACGTCTCTGCACTTCCTCCTGGCCTGATGCGAGCAATTGCGAATCACGCCAAACAGTACCAAAAATTTATACGTAATGAATAGTGATTATGTTAGCAATTAAATAAAGAATGTGGTGGAACATGAAAGCCGAACATCTGTTATTTCGGATTGCTATAGCCACACTCCTCCTTTGCAGCCTATCTTTGGGAGGACTGGACCAATCGGGAAATATCAATGCAAAGAATATGACTATATCAGATTTCAGTGCTCTGGTTCCGCTCAGCAATGTGCAAGACGCCTTTGTTGATACCGGTGCGCCTCAGGCGACTTCTACGGACAGCGGAACCGAGATGGCCGTCTATACGGGGCAGGCCCCACCCACAACGGATCTGAAAAAGCTGATGCCTTCCGCAGTTCTTACGAGTCCGCCCAGGTACATGTACTACAACGGAGATTACCTGGCCTGGAATGACTTTACCACTACATTTCCCAGCAATAAGCCGAGTCTGTGGATAGAGAGAGCCGTTAGCTGGACGTTATATGCCACACTGCCCTGGGGTGGATGGACGAGAGAGCTGATCTATGTGCCGCAAGCGTCTCCCGTTACCATTTACGAGATCTATCCCAGCGGCTATGTCCTGGGAAATAACCTGGGATTGGTGCAGCCCGGCTACTACTACATCTGGTACTATGCCGATGCGCCAGGACGGCACAGCAGCATATTCTCCACCAACAGCGGATACAGCAATCAAGTCATAATCGACGTATATGGAGCTACAGGAACCATCATAACGCCTAAACCCACTCCTACACCAAAGCCCGATCCACAAAAGGAATGCCAGGCAAAAGGATGGCCTTGGATATGGCAGGATGGACAATGTAAATACATGCCCCCAGTTCCCGATCCGGTAGCTGAATGTGAGGCAAAAGGATGGCCCTGGCAGTGGGTTAATGGAGAATGCACAAATGTCGGTCCGGCTCCCAATCCTGTAGCGGAATGCGAGAAAAATCCTCTCTGCGATTGGGTCAATGGTCAGTGCTACTGCCGGGGGCTAGACCCTGAGCTCATGCCTGGACCCGTTCCCAATCCAGAGCCCGAGCCTTTCAATCCTGCACCAAATCCGGTAGCAGAGTGCCAGAGCAATCCCGGCTGCCAATGGGCTAACGGCAGATGCAACTGCATGGGCCTGGGAGGCGAAAACGATTACAGCAATAATGTGATGGATGGATGAGATCTTGCAGCGACCGCATGAGGCGGTCTGCTTTTTTTTATAGTTCTATCAGCAATCAGCAATTATTCCGAATCATCAAAGAAATGACCAGAGCCATCAGAGAGGCCATAATTCCCAGCAGAACGGCGTGGTGAAAGCCCAGGGCTATTATCTGAATGGATGCCTGATGTATAGAGGCATCGCCCTGGGCCGTAGCGCTGAAAACGGTCTCGAAGAGGGCAATCCCAAATATCACCCCCATATCGTCGGTCATGGCACTGTTGCTCGTCTCTCTCTTTCAAACGGCTCGTAGTCGCCGATGTTTTTAATGAGCATCTGATGCCTCATCCACAGGATGATGACGGCCGTCAGAGAGACGACCAGCCAGAAGGCAAACCAAAGCCGCATATATCTCTCACTCCAGTCGCTCAGGGAGTGGATAAAGGCCGCTGCCCCCAGGGTTACAATGGTTGAGAAGAACATATTGGCGGAAGGTGCCATGTCATCCCGATAAGAATTGCAAAAGCGCTCCCATTCCCTTTCCGCCTTGCCGGCCAAAGAGACCGGATTTCTGCCCAGAAAGATTCCTACGCGCTTGATCCGAGAGTCGGCGGACATGATATAAAGGTCGTAGCTTATGGCCACGAGAGGAACAAAGTAAAGCAGCCAGAATATTTCAGCGATATCGATTCCTAAATTGACGGAGCTGAGTCCGAAGAGAACGGTAATAAAGGCCAGCTTCATGGTGATGAGCTGCGTGCGCTCATTTTGCGTTCTGATTTTCTCTTCATGAAGCGCGCGCAAAAACTCCCGATCGTTTTCCTCCAATCACTTTCTACCCCCTGCTAAAAGATGCCTATATTCTATTAATAACTTTTGCATGTAATTGATCAAAGATATAGGAAATGGATTTATCCTAATCCAGCTCAAAAAGGTAAGATGAAACCGATGGATCAGGTACTGGAAACATCAGAAAAGATTCGCAGCATGGAGATCCGAGGAGCGGGCCGAATTGCTACAGCCGCAGCAGCATCACTGCGCGACTTTTCCCTGGCAATAGAAGCGCGTAGCCTTGAGGATTTCAACTTGCAGATGAAGAGGGCTGCCGACCTCCTTCTCAAGACCAGGCCTACGGCGGTCTCTCTCTCCAACGCCATACGCATGGTGATGAAGTACAGGGCAGAGACCCTGGCTTCGGCTCGAACGGCCGTGGTTCTTAACGCCAATTGCTTCATCGAGAATTCCGAAAAGGCTCTGGAGAAAATCGGCCGGATCGGCAGCCGCAGGATCAGGGATGGCGATGTTGTGCTCACCCACTGCAACTCTCTGGCTGCCATCTCCGTCCTCAGTACAGCCCATAAATCGGGAAAGAAGATCAAGGTGATAGCCACCGAGTCGCGACCCAGATTTCAGGGCATCACCACCATCGGCATGCTGGATAGGCTCGGGATCGAGACGGAGCTGATTGTCGACTCGGCGGCCAGAAGCGTCATGAATGAGGTAGATCTGGTGGTAGTGGGAGCGGATGTGATAACGGCCAACGGAACTCTGGTAAACAAGATCGGCACAGCCCAGATCGCGCTCTTCGCCAGCGAGGCCAGAACGAGCTTCATGGTGGCAGCCGAGACCTACAAGTTCAGCCCCCAAACGATTTTAGGAGAGCTGGTCACCATTGAGGAGCGCGAGGCCGGGGAGGTCTTGCCAGACATTTCCAAGTACAGTCACGTTCGAGTGAGAAATCCGGCCTTTGATGTCACGCCCCATCAGTACATCGACATGATCTGCACAGAGGTGGGAGTCATACCCCCAGAGATGAGCTATCTGATCATCAAAGAGCGGCTGGGCTGGGAGATGGATGAAGATATATAATCTTAGAGATAAAACGATTATTTATCTCTTCATCCATCGCATGGCAACCAGCACTGCGAAAATTGCCGCTATCGCCCCTGGGGCCGGGGTTTTCTGGGCCGTTTGCTTGGCCGGAGCCTCGGCTGGGGTTTGATTGCCCAGGTCTGTCCCGGATGCATTATATGTTTGCAGCGCCGGCCCCGCATAGATCGCCTGCTTCTCTGGCTCAATTGCCACGCCTCCCTTGGCAGCTACTATATTAATGAAGGCGGTCTTCTTGCCGGAGGGCGATCCCCGAGCGGCAACATCCACCACAAAGGAGTAGTTGCCCGGCACCACATCCGCGGCCTTGACGGTGCAGTTGTATTTGGTCACGCCCGCCGGATAGACGTTTTTTATCATCTTCGGGCAGGTGAAATCCAGTCCATCGGTCATGTTCTTGAAGACCAGCTCTACATAGGCCCTCTCGCTGCCCAGCCCCTTGACAGAGACTGTAAAGTTGGCTTCGCTGTCCGGCATCATCTCAATGGGCGTGACATCGATCACCTGGAACCAGTAGGAAGCACCGGCCAGGCCCGCCATGAGCAAGAGGAGCGGGATGAAAAGAAGAGCGACGTGAGTTTTCATGAGCAGCAGGTTGTCTGGAAGATTATAAAGAGGTTTCGGAAATTTTTAAAAAAAAGGAAAAATAATCCGGGCCTTCACCAAAGCAAAAACCCGGCATACCTCGCCGCATACACCACGCCCACCACTATTACCAGCAGCCCGAAGAATTTGGTAGTCCACGCTCCAATGGAGACATACTTCTCTGCGATCCTTCCGCCCACCGTCCGGGAGAAGGTGGCAATGGGAATGATGGGCACGCCATGCCCGATTCCGAAGATGGCAAGCATCACGCCTCCTGCCAGAGGAGTGACGTTTTGCGATGCCAGCCAGATCAATACCGGCATCACCATGGAGAGGGCACAGGGCGCCCAGCCCAGGGCAAAGAAGATGCCCAGCGTGAAGGCTCCAAGGAAGGCGGAGTACTTGAATAGACCAACAGAGGTCTCAACCGACCTTTGCAGCAGGCTCTTCTTTGTCTCACAATACGCCCCTCGATCAGGCCGAATTCTGGATGTCACCGGCTCCAGGATCTCTTCCAGGGGCTTGAGGTTGCTGATGCCGAGGATGATCATGATCAGGCCGGCTGCCAGGTCGAAGAGCCTTGAGTCGCGAATGAAAAGGCCCACCTGAGAGATGAAGAGCCCCAGCACAAAGAAGACGGCGGCCATTCCCAGGGTAAAGGCAACTCCAATCATAAATCCCTCTCTGGAAGTGGAGGCACTCCTCCGCAGATACTCATCTTTCCTGCGCGCCGTCATAACATAGGAGAATACAGCAATCAAGAGAGCGATGGAGCATGGAGCCAGCGATGTAAAAATGCCCGCTAAAAACATTGTGTAAGCGGTCACTTCCTGCCCGAAGACCTTTCCCTCCAGGCCCGTCCACGTTGAGCCGCCCACATCTTGCAGCTTCTGGTAAAGCTTCTCGGCACTCTGCACGCCGTCCAGCTCCCCCTCCCCTACCCTGTAGACGTGATAGACTCCGGCGACATTGCCCTCTTTGTCGATCAGCAGGAGAGTCGGATTGGAGGAGCCGCCTCTCACATTCCAGTAGTCCAGATATTTGCTTCCAATGGAATAGGGCTCAATGTCCTCGGCCCAGGGCCAGGTGACATTGACCTTCCACCACTTCTCAGCCAGGGACTTGCCGTCTCGCGAGTAGGAATTCTTTCTCAGGTTTATTGTGACTATCTGGGCCCCGGGGTCGTTGGCCTTGAGCTTTGCCAGCTCCTCTACCTGCCCCTTCAGGGATTTTTCGCATTCAACGCACAGCGGGATCTCGATGTTGGTGATATGCAAAATTAGGGGCGCGCCCAAAAAGTCGGAAAGAGAGAAGTTCTTTCCGTCCACTCCCACAACAGTGAACTGCGGAGCCTGGATGGCTTCGGTGGCAAAGACGGGACTGGAAAGGAGAGAAAGAATGGAAAGGGCCGCCATGGTGAAAAAGATGATAAGAGCTGCTGATTGCAGCAACTTTTTGTAGTCTTTCTTTTTGCAGGCAAATATTGATATCACTCTCAGATCCATGCGGCTTTATTCTGCTTATAGTAGTAGATGGAATCCTTCACATAAGCATTGATCCTCTCCAGGCTCATGGCATCAATCTCACTGTGCCAGGCTACACCCACCGTCCCATCCGGGCCCTTGGCCAGGGTGATGAATATGGTCGTTGGAACGTACGATTTTCCGCCGGTCGGATCATAGACATCCAGGATGCCAATTGCTTTTTCGTAGCCGCTTCCTTCCGCCAGCACATCATTGTATTGCAGATCCTCGCCAACGCTCCGCACTGCCGCTTCGATTCTCGGCATCTGGGTCAGGCAGGGCACGCAGTTGCTGCTATGAATCAGGATGAGCACCGGCTTCTGCTTGAGTGCATCCAAAATCCAGGCAGGGTGCTCTGCCTCTGAGCCGGAGTTTTCATGCTGATCGGGATATGTCATCCACCAGTCGTCATCCCCGGAGCCTACAGCGTGCGCCGGACTGTAGCTATTCCCATCCTGGGAAAGGGCATTGCTTGCCGCCGCAAAAATCACCGCTATAGCAAATGCCAATAATACCAAATTTTTGAACCCATTAAGCATGATTTAACCCCCAAATATCTCTTGCTCAGTTCATCTGCTAAATATATCGATAAGATACCTGGAAAACCGCGCCTGCCCCCGGCCTCTTGCATCCATAGCATAGAAACATTAACATGTTGCAGGATGTGACGATCATATTTATTGCTTTTGGGCGACAATATTCGAAAAAAAGTAGACACGCAGCGCTACGCATAGGCGCCTACTTCCACCAGCTACCCACCAACCGGCCGCTTTCGTCCGTGGCCAATAACCAGCGCGAGGGAGCCATGTAGTGCCAGGTATTCAAGGGGCCAGTGAACTATGGACCCGGCAGCCAGGGCGGGCCGATGACGATCCCGATAGAGGGCACGCCTTACAGTCCCCATGTCCAGGGGAACCTGGGTCGAGAGAAGATTAAGAAGACGGACGACTTCACCCAGGCCGGGGAGAGGTACCGCTCCATGAACCGGACGGAGTCACGACATCTGGTGGAGAACCTGGTGGCCGGTCTGAGCCTAAGCTCTCGGATTTAATAGGCGCATCAAACAGATTATCTCGATGCAATTGCCTCTATTTCAAAAAATAACCTCAAATATGCCCGTTCATGACCAGTTTGCTGGGCGATATGTGCCCACAAAAATATTATAGCATTACTAAATCCAGAAACAAAAGTTTCATGCTAATGAATGCTGAAAATGATGCCAATACATAAGTCATTTGAGCCGATATGATAAATAATAACGAAAGTTATTGAAGCACTCAAACTTTGCGCCCACTCTTTCGGGAGCTTAGGTCTGAGCCACGTCACCAATCCGGCCATCCAGAAGCATGCTGCAGAGAACCTGGCAAAGGCAGATGAGGGACTGGGCAGATCGGTGACTGTGGGGCTCGGGCTGGAGAGGTAAATGGGCAATAAGACGAGCTCCGGCTGCCATTTTTGGGCCGCCGGGTTCGTCTCTGCCTACTAAAACAATGTGGCACTACATGGAAGTCGGACTAGATTTTATCTTCAAATTAGTTATCCCATCATGAGTTCTTCTATCAAACCCAATTCGACCAGCTTCTCGTTGATCCTGGCATCAACTATGCGGGCTATATCTTCGTCACTAATCCGGCCTGTAGATTTCTTTTCTTCCTTCGGAACGGGAGCATCTTTCTGGAAGATCCGCAAAGGATGGATGAAGAATGGCTTCTCTCCATCCCTAAGCCTCTTTCTGGCCTCATTCAGCTCGAAGACAAAGCCGCTGCTCTCGCAGGAGCCGTCTGAACCGAAGAAGAAGGTCTTCAGGGCCTTTTTGCAATCATCTGTGAGCCTCACCTGGTCAGACTTGCCGTTCTTTGCACCCTTTTCCATTTCTTTGCCCTCGTAAAAGAGGTCTTCCGGACTTTGCTTGATCTGCTGAAGGGCGAGCGAGATCGCCTTGCAGAACCTGTATTCCAGCGTATCCTCTTTGAGATAGGCTTTGGGGTCTCCTCCATAGGGATTGCGAAGCAGTATCAGTATCTCGTTATCTCCCTCGCCCATCTTTCTCGCAGGCCAAATGTTTTCAAATGGAATGCCGGTTGCATTGGAGAGGGCGGTCTTGATCTTCTCGTCATCGATATAGCCACGGCAGAAGACCATGGCAAAGTCTGCCTTTTCCGGAGTGCAGGCGAAGAGCTTTCCCTCTTCGCTCAACGCTTCTCTAACCAGAGCTTCCTCAGTGCCCCTGCTTCTTGGAAGCGATGCATAAAGGGGCACAAAGATGGGCGGCCTTGAGACGCCCTTCGAGAATTGCAGTGCTATAGCCTGGCCTGGCTTAATCTCATCAGGGTAGTCGCGTGGAGCTACCACCGGGAGCATGATCTTATGAATGAAGCGATTTGCAGAAGGAAAATCGTTTCCGAATCTCTTCATCAGTATCTCGTTATCGATGATGATGACTCCATTGGCCCCGCTTCCTTTGGTGAGAAGATCATATAGAGCGCTTATGGCCGCCAGGGTTCTTCTTCCTGCCTTGGCGAATTGAGACTTATCTGCATACTCTCCAAGTTCTGTCAATATGCCTAGGGCAAAGACCGGATATTCGGCTTTGCCCTCGTTTCTGATGTGGTTGATGATTGGATTGATGAAACCGGTTCCGGTCCCTCCTCCAAATGAGACGATAAATAAAATGCCGTCACACTCCCCTTCTTTGCTCAGCGTGGTGAACCCTCTTATGGCATTCCAGGCGCTGTCGAAGATGGGGTTGGGCGCCTGGCTGGAGGAAGAGCCGTTGGCGGCAGGAATGACGCCTTTTGATTCCACCATCTCCTTGTTCAAGGTCCTGGCTACTGTCTCTTGTATCTTCTCATCGGTATCAAAGATCTCGAATATGGCTTTCAGGTACTGGGCGTCTCTGACAAATCCCTGCTTCTTAACGTCGTAGCCGTATTTCTCCCGCACCAATCTATGGACCTCGCATCCGTCCGGGACGGCATCATGGGGAATGTAAAAGCATGGATAGCAGCCATCATTCTTATCTCCGAAGAAGGATTGAAGGTTCTTGGCGTCGTTCTTGTCTGCCTCCAGCCATATGCCCTGAATCATGCCGGGGGAGACATACTCCGCACCGGTGATGCTGGTAAGAAGCGGAAAATCCAGATCCTCGTTTCCTAAAAACTCCTGGGTGACCTTTCCTCCAGCTCCGCCAATTCCGACAATGCATAGTTTCATCTTCTTGCCTCCCAGTATTCTTTATAAATTGGCATGACCAGGATGCCAGCCGATGCCAATAATAATATGAGGCTCATGAGTTGAACCGCAATCGATTGTTCCGGATAAATCGTGCCAAGGTAGGCTGAAGAAAAGACCGAGATCCATAGAACAATTAACGTGAGGCCGATCATTCTCTTTGTGCCTTTGGAGATCGAATAAAAGCTGTACAGCTCCGTCAGCCGGAACTCCCTGCGGTCATCAGGAAGCTTATCAAGGAAGAAAATAATGACCCAGGCCAGCAATCCCACAAGAATGCCGAAGATGGCAAATCCGAAGGGATTGGAAGCCAGTTCAGAGATATCCATATAACTGAAGGGAAGGACAGTTGGAACCAGCAGGTAGAGGAAAGCAATGGCCACAAAGAGCATTATCCATGATGCAAAAGCGAGAGCTGTGAAGTTGACGCCCTGGGAGACGGTCATCTCCTTGTAAAGGTGCGACTTAGTAACCGTTTTTTTCTGTAGAACCTCCATGAGCTTATGCACCTTGTTTATATTAGTGATGTGCAATGCTAATGCTAAAATAAGGCCGATTGCCAGCACAATCGTGCCAATGGCAAACGCGATATCGGAAATGAATGCAGCATTCAGGTCCATGTTTAGCTCCTCTTCAGCATCTTTAAGATCGAATCCACAATATTCTTGCCGGATTTCCTCTGAACCTTCTTCTTATCTCCGCCTTTGACGGACGAGCGCTCGTGAGCCTCAACTCCTTTCTTGAGCGTTCTCTCCATTAATAATCCGAACAGAGTGACCAGGAATAACATCGGCAGGAGATTCAAGATCATAATCCCATCATAGATACTGTAGGGCACAATCTTGTCATTGATCTTTTCTCCAGTTTTCTCCATAAAATCCTTGTTGGTCTGATCGTACTCCGTGTATTTAACCCGGTAATAAAAGGTCTTGCCGGCATCTGTAACCTTGAAAGGCTGGGTCTTATTGAAGCGCACCACTACGGGTTCGGGGCCGATCTTTTCCGTTTTGGTCTCCACCGGATTCCATTCGTTGTTGTTGGTCCTGGTGCTGAGAGTAAACGATACCTCGTATTCCTCTGGGTTCAGGTTCTTTGCCCTCACGCTGAATCCGTACTTTTCCCACCAGTAGTAATTCTCGCTGGAGCCGGATGATTCAAACTTATCCACGTAAAGCTTTGCGCCTTTCTTGATATTCGGACCCTCTAAGGGCTCCTCGGGATCCTTGCTGACAAAATTTATGCCATCGTCATAGCTATAGTAGTAGGTGAAGTTCTTGCCGGCATCGGCTTCTGTGAAGAACCCATATTCGTTTGCCTTAAAGCTCACCGGCCCGGGCTTTATGTTAACGGTCTCGTTCTTAATCGCCACGCCCTTATCATCCAGGATATGCAGTGTCACATTGAGTAAATCGCCATCTATATCCTCAATATTTGCTTTGTACTCGATAGCATCGTTATACCTTACGAGGCCATCTGGCGTAACATTGAAATCACTCATTTTAGGCAGGCTGTTAGTCACATTGAAGACCAGCTCGCTGTAATAAGGCGGCTTCATCCCGGCATAGCTGGCGGTGCTCCATCTATTGACTCCGTCGCTCACATTCACCCGCACCTTTACTTCACCTACCTTCTTGAGGTAGATAAAAGAGGGCAGCATGCTCCAGGTCCTTTGAGTGCTATTGGTTTTATCGCTGTATTCATTATTGACCTGGATCTTCTCCGGCCAGGAGTTGACGCGCCTGTATTCGCTAGATCCGGGCTCTTTCACCTCAAGATATAGGTCAAGCATGCGCCGCTGCTCCGGAAGATTATTATTTGTGACCACGGTGACGATCTCTACTGGCTCGGTCCGGCTGATCGTTGTATTATTTCCTTTGTAGTACATCAGCACAGTAGGCAGGGTGTAATTCTCGTTGGTAATCGGGTCCTTCCAGAGCAGGTTCTTCAGATCATTGAATTTGGCGGGCTTTTTATCTTTTCCATCCTTCACTGCCTTAAGCAAACTGTCGATATCGACCTGCTTGCTGCCGCCACCGCTTCCGCTACTACTAGAAGTTGACCCGGAAAATTTTGAAGCTGGGCCAACCACATTTTGCACTGATAGCAAAAAGGCAAATATGACTAGAATGCAGATCATTTTCCGATTCATTTGGCGCTCTCCTTGTCCTTATTCTTGATATCGAAATCGTAGTATGGCATACCCTTTGGAACTTGCCAATCAAATTTCTTCTTTCCGCTTCCATTATCGTAATCCTGGCATTGGCCCTTGATCGTCCAGCTCTTGATTTGATCAGGAATGTTGGTGTCTCCAGCCACAATGCATAATGTTAGGTTCGCAGAAGCATCAACCCATGCCTCATATTTGGCTAGCGTCCTGCTACCAGGTACTTCGCTCTCATCAATATCGGATATTATGGCTATTATGTTCGGACCATCAAATGGATGTGTCTCTGCCCCATCAATCATGAATTTGTACTCGGCCATGCCAAGGAATGGTGTCTGCCAGAAGGGCTTGAGAGTCCAACTCAAGGTTCCTGTGGATGGATCATATCCATCTGGGATTCCTTCGTTCTTCCAGATTTTATCGGATCCATACCCTCTTACCCATAGTTCAACCGAAGGCATCTGAGAGGAACTCCAGTTTTTGAGCTGCAGAGAATACGTCAATGCATGAAGCGGGTCTTTCTCATCCCACGCCTGGATGACACCTACCGCGACTCCTACCGCAGACGTCACATTACCGATTACCATCACAGTGCTGTCGTTGAAGACACGATTTATTTGTCCTCCCGTCACAGTCCCTGAAGATCTCGGTTGCTGATTTTCCGGGGCTTTTTTAAGAACCCTCATATAATGATCGGCAAATCGGTAATTCCCACCGGGCATACTGGTATGATTAAATGCCAGGGATATAGTGAAGTTGTTTCCGATGTCGTTTCCATCAAAAGGCATATCCGTCTCGTAGAGATACCTATCAACTCCGATATTTCTGTCACTCAAGTCCTTCGTGAAATTCTTATTTGGACCATCCAGTTTCAACTTGAGAATGCCTCCGCTCTCAGAGTAATTAATGGTGGCGTGGATAGGCTGGTCTGCTTTGCCTCCCTCAGGCACATACAGAGTTGCGTCATAATCCAGTAAGAGCTTGGGCTCCCATATGGGCAGCGGCTCAGTCCCTTCTAACGCTACCTGCATCATATGGTCATCAAATAAGGCATATCTCTTGCCGTTCAATTGATAATCCAGAGAGAACATGTAACTGTTGCCTGCATCTGTAGCATCAAACTGCTCTGCATAATCATATTTGTACCGATTTGCACCGAGATCAGTTGCACTCATCTCTTTTTGTTCGTTCTTGCCTTCTCCAGTCAAACTCAAGATAAGAGTCCCCTGGCCTCCCGGCGAGAAGACCTCAGCACTGAATGCCTGGCCGGTATTCTTTTCCAGGGTGACAAACAGCACCGGCAGGTAATTTACATCACCGATGGCCTTTGGTTCCAGTCCCGAGCTGGTATTATCAGAGACAACCTTAATGGTCCCAGTGAATGAGACTTCGCCTCCCGATGTTTCCGGATGGACGTTATGTAGGCTAAGGGTGTGGTTGCCGACATTCTCCTTATTGAATTCCTCCGACCATGTATACGAATACTGAGTTCCATACTGAGTTTCGCCCCGATAAACTCCAGTCTCTTCTGTGGCGGAACTCTTATTTGGACCGACAATGGCAAGCTGCATCGCATCCTGTCCTTGTGGGAAGTCCACTATCGCCCGGACAGACAGATAGGTGGGCGCATCTTCAGATACATGCAATACTGGTTCGAAATCCACTGATACCAGCGTCGGCTTGCCTCCGCTTATGATCGGCCCGTAATAGACCTCGGATTCGGAGGTCTTATCACCAAAGCCGGCAGTAAAGCGGTAGCTGGCTTCATTTCCTTCCGAATCAGCGCACTTGCTCCTAAATGGTGTAGCATTGCGAGTAAAGGTTGTCTCGCCTGCGGAGACCTTTCCCGATGCTCTCTGCACCCAGTTATGAGTGCAGGGGTTATAGACCTCCAGCTTGACAGTCGTATCCACGCTGGAGCTAACCGGCACGGAATAGTTAAATGTGCCATTCCATCTGCCTTTAGCCGGAAACACCTTCCCAACGCCAAACTCAATGGTGACTGGCAGGACGGTGACTGTCTTTTCTGCCAGAGAATATTCCCCGGAAAGGGTTGAGTGCGTGTAAGCAATGCTCAAATTGAAGCTCTTTCCTGCATCCGCCTCATCGAAGGGCAGGCTCCAGTCGTATCTGTACCTGTCCGATCCCAGAGCAAATCCCGGACTTTGCTCTTCCATCTTCAGGCTCCCGTCCGGCCTCATCAGACGAAGAATTGCCTCGCCCTGTCCGGCTCCGTATTCCACAGTTGCGGAGACACTGCTGGAAGCTCCCTCTTCCGAGACATAGACCACCATTGGATCCCCCTCCGGGGTGAGAGAGATCAGTGTTGGAACTGCTCCCATGAATATGGGGCCGTTATAGGCGCGGGACGATGTAATATCCTCTCCGGCAAAGCTGGCCTTGAACCGGTATTTTGCCGCTCTGCCTGCCATCTCCTGGCATTCGTAGGCAAAGGGTCGAAGCATCCAATTGAGCACGGAAGCAGTCCCCACTGCCGCATCCTTGGTCTGTTTATTTGTCCAATCATTGCTGCATGGATCGTAGACCTGCAGTTGAACCGTCAGTGGAACTGAGGTATTGAGCTTGACGGAATAGTTGTATCTGTCATTCCATTGTCCGACAGGTGCGTCGACGCTCCCATCCAGGAACTGCACAGAGACTGAGGAGACATGAATGTTCCTGGCCGGGAAATCATCATATCTTCCGCCTTCCAGTTGGTCATGCAGGAAGGATAAAGACAGGGTATAATTGCTGTTGACATGGCGGTCATCAAACTGCACCTGCCACTTGTACTGGTACTTGTTGCCTCCCAGAGGTGTACCCTCCAATGTGGAATTGAAATCCATGGAAGGGCCGGTCAGCCTGACATTGAGGTCTCCTGGGCCCTTACTGAAGGCGACTGTGACGGCCATGTCCTGAGTGGAGATCTCGCCGGATGAGACGTAAACGTTTTCCGGAATGGATGGATTGCTGAGCTTGGGAACCTCTTCCACAACATTAAAGGTCACGTTGGCGCTCTTGGCAGAGAAGTCCCATTTGTCATTGGTATACTCCAATCTGGCAGTAAATGGCGCTGTCTTGCTCAGCACTACATCGCTTCTATTGAAGAGCGCCGGATCGTTCTCCTGGGTCCATCTGAAGATAACCTTCTCTCCGCTGATCTCCGGGTTGGATGAGGTATAAACGGCATCGACCTTCTGAGGGTGGCTTATTATGAGCCGACCCTGCGGATTGCTTTCTTCCATTTTGGCTGAGGCATCCTTGACGGTGGCCTGAATTGTGAAGTTGGTATAATCTAGATTCTTATCAATTTTTGGGTTCTCTGCGGTGGGTGTGTAGGGACGAAGGGTGACGCTGTAAGGCCCAAAGCTGAGGGGACTCATTTTAAGGTTGTTGTAGACCAGCATGAAGCTGAAATTTCCACCGTCTCTGTATTGAGTGAGGGGCTCGTTGAGAATGCAGGTGTAAATGCTCTTTCCAGAGGAGCGGCAGGCTACAGCTCCTAATTCTGATTCCCAGGTCCTGTTTTCGCTGCTGCCCAGTGGGCCTGTGATCTTCAAAAGACATGTCGGCTTGGGGTCGAGGTTGTCCTGGTCCTTGAAGCCGACCGAGGCGGAGATGCCCTGGAAGAAATAAGGAGCAGCCTCAAAATTAATGCCAGTCAACTCGGGCTGATGGACGATAGGGCCTCGCAATATTCCCGTATTTGCCTTATGGCCGTCTACATTGAGAGAAAATGCAAATGTGGCACGGTCGGCTTCATCTATGCCGAATCGGTTCTTAAAGTTATAGGGCCCGAATACAAATGACGTTTTTCCCCGTTGGGTGATTGTTTCAGTATGTTCTTGTTTAGTATCATTATAGATAACTAGCGTTAGCTCGAAATTCGTTACGGCAACGTCCCCCTTTTTGGCCGCGACTTCAGGACTGAGAGCTACATCTGCAGAGTAGGTGAAATCCTCATAACCATACTCAGGAGTAACTATTGCATTTGCAATTTGATAGTACTGGTCCGCCGCGCATGTTGGAGCAAGGCACAAAGCTGAAAATATGCCTACTAATAATAGCAATAGTGTGAGACAAAATCGTTCTTTTTCTGCATTCTTGCATAGTGATACGCAGAATTCCAATACATTATCAACCATGTCTGCCATAATTCCACTCAAATGCCTCTGCCCCCCATGAAACCAAGATGTACTTTACCCCTATCACAGATATTAAGGCTTTTTGCCTCAGTCAACCTGCCTAAATTCTCATAGAAACCTCCGGCTCAGTAAAATCAAAAACTCGATAGGCTGCCCGAGAAGCAAATTGGACATTTTGCGCGGCAATCGGCCAACAAGCCTGAAATATTTATTTTTATAAAAATAATGATTTTTATTTTATCTCCACTCCTCCGGAAAAGCCACGCACCTGATGCCCCTCTCCTTGCACTCCTCGTTGAAGATCTTGATGGCCTCTTTTCCGGGAAGGCCCTTTATCTCCATGTCCTCTGCCCACTGCCGGGAAGCGTCCTGGAATCTGGAGTACCAGCGCTCCGCTTCCTCTGGGGGCAGATCATAGATCGCCACGCCCTTTTCGGCTATCCGGTCGATCATCCTGGTGTAGTCGCTCTCGTTAAAACTCTTCGTTGTGCGGTAGGGATTTTGGCATACATCCATTATCACCGGCTTGAGATCCTCTGGGGTGCGGTTCCAGCTATCCTGATTCATGAAGAGCCCCTCGCTCACGCAGCCGAAGGTCTCCAGCGTGGCGCAATTGGCAACCTCGTAGAGTTTGTAGGAGAGGAAATTGGTAGGACAGGTCACCACTCCGTCGATGCTGCCGTTTTTCATGGAAAGATAGACCAGGTCCATGGGCATGAATACCGGCTCGGCCCTCAGTGCCTTCAAGCATCTGGTCTGCATGCCTCCCGGAGTTCTGATCTTCAGTCCGGCCAGGTCCTCAAGAGTTCGGACCGGCTTTTTGGTCCAGAGGCAGGAGTCGATGCAGCCGTTCACCTCCATCACTTTTACATCCTTGAACTCCGGGGAAAGAATGCGCTCATACACATCGTTTCCTATGTCGGTTGCAACCTCTTTGCTGCGGATGCCGGCCGGAAGGGAGAGCACATCGGAAAGCGGGAAGCGACCCGCTGTCCAGGTCAAAGTGGCGTAACCCATGTCTGAGCGGCCGGAGGCAACGATGTCGAAGTGCTCGGGGCCCGATCCCAGGGAGCCGCCGGCATAGAGGGTGTAGTTTATGCTGCCATTCGTCCGGTTTTTCAGCTCGTCGAGCATGGGAAGCCAGACGGTCTGGACATCATCGCTCTCCAGGAGATGCCAGGTGCTGAAATTCAGGTTCATGGCCTCTGCGGACGCGACGCCTGACGGCGGGTCAGCAGCGGCAGAAACGCTGCCTGTGGCCAGGAGGCAGAAGGATACTGCCAAAAATGCCAGGATAAGGTTCTTCAAGATAACACCGCAGAATATTGGGGTGTCATGACTTTTATATCTTTTTAGCAAGATTATTCACGAATCTAGTGACGGGTGGCGCAGCGAAAAATGACGATGCAGAGCAAGTTTGAAAAGAGAGAGATATATCTACGAATAATTTTTCACAAGTGCAACCTCAATGACATCAGAACCAGGGCTTGGTATTAGAACCAAATAAATAAATATTATTAATACTAATAAATATATGCCATAGCTTGTATAGGTTTGAGCTGATTGTGAACGCTCCCCGCCCTAAAGGACGGGGCTTCTATCGCTTTTGCGAACAGACTGCATCCCCAGTCTGAGAATGTTGATTGCTGCATTGAGATCTCTGTCCATAGTCAAGCCACATTCCGAGCAGCTATGGATTCTTTCAGAGAGATCTTTTTTGACTATCATGCCGCACCGTGAACACATCTGAGAAGTGCACTTGGGATCAACTAGGACAACCTTAGAGCCAGCGTATGCTGCTTTGCTCTCGGTTGCTTTTACCAGCATTCCCCATGCAACGTCCGAGATGGATTTTGC
>JAPKYA010000026.1 GCA_026394565.1 Methanothrix sp. | reverse complement strand
ATAGTCTATCAATGGATAAATCAAATAATTCTAAAAAAAATTCATTCGAGGAGACTGCAATAATAGCAGGCCGCACCTTAAAGCATATGATTATAATAATGATTGCAGAAATCGTCATTCAGCTTGGCATCTCGTTGATAATGATAATTATATTTTCTATTATTATATATGCTATATTTAGATTTATTCTATTTAATAATGAAGAAATGGGTTTTGTCTTAGGCGTTGTTTTAGGGATTGCAGCGAGTGCCATGGCAATATTTATTTCCATACACTTAAGAGAGTTAAAAAAATCAAGGGAAGCTCTTTTAATGGGAGACAAAAAATCAAATCAGGATCTTATTAGGCGAATCGAATTCAATTTGAACCAGAAATTAAAGAAGGAGGAATAGCCGTCTCGAACAACGACACTGAAGCTATTCGGAATAACACCGCTACTCATATGGACAAAAAAATGCATGCTAATGCAGAATACCTCATAGAAAAATACGTATCAGATTTTACTGAATCTATTATTAATCAATCAAAATTATTAGCCTTCATAAAAAGAGATGATCTCGTAACAATTCAAGGGCTGGCGACAGAATTGCAAGCAGGTCGAATTTCCACATTTGCATTGATGTATGCATTCTTGGGTGTTATAGGATTATTCTTAATATTAAGAAGATCATAAATTTAAAAAAATCTGCATTCAGAACCTTCGGCCTATCCAGCAACATATCCCCGAGTGCGCATGCATCCCAGCCCGCCCTGACGATAACGCCGCAGCCCCGGACTGCCCTGTCCGACGAGAAGGCGAGCAGGGGCCCCGCCAACGATGCTGCTCGCAGGCTGCCGGGCGCTGCTTCCGGTCGCTCCGCAAGAATCGCCAAGCCGGAGACTGCCCGAACCTTCGTTAAGAGGTCGTCTCTGTGCGTCCTTTGTGCGCTCTGTGCCTCTGTGGTGAGATCGTTAGTTGTTCGGTTATAATTATCAGATAATAATAACCAATTGCCATTGCTTTCCAGAATCCCGCGCCCGGAAAAACGCCCAGCCAAGCCCACAGACGGCGGCCCGCGCGGACAGCAGCGCCCCCGCCCGAGCGCGCGCATGCGGACCGAAACCCAACTGTGAAATAATTCTCTGCCCAAGGGCTAAACCCGTGAACTACTTCCATATTGAGCACCGCCTGAAAGGTGGTCCGCAAATTTCCTGAAAGCACTTCATGATACCGGCTCGCTCGGTCTCTTGCCCATGAAGAGACTGTCGCTTGCTTTTCGGCTCGCCCTTCTCCAAATAAGTCTGAAGGAAGCTTAATATGCAAATATCTCCGATTAGGGCTTATATGAAATTTCATATTACTTTTGAGCGGGACGAGGACGGAAGGTATGTTGCTGAGTGCACCGATTTGCCCGGGTGTCTTTCAGAGGGAGATAGCCCGGAAGAGGCCATGGAAAACATAAGCGAAGCTATCATCGGATGCCTGAAATCCAGGCTTAAAAAAACAGGAGAGAAGCTCAAGATCCCGTCCATCGATGGAAAGCTCGATATATCTATCGATGTCACAGAGCCAAAATATGCAGAAGCTTCCTAGAGTCTGTGGCGACAAACACGTAGCTGCCCTTAGAAAAGCAGGCTGGAAGCTCAATCATGTAGAAGGCAGTCACTACATTTTAACCAAAGAAGGAACCGACGTTCATCTCTCAATACCCGTGCATAAAGGAAAAGACCTTGGTATTGGTCTTCTCAAGAAGCTGATCGCCATGGCAGGTCTTACTAACGAAGAATACCTCGATATTTTCTATGACAAATGAGGGCTATTGTAAGCTAACTTCGGTCTGAAGGGTTACGTGCAGAATCTGGATGATGGGCGAGTCAAGGTGGTGGCGGAGGGCGAAGCGTGTGATCTGGAGAGCTTGCTGGCGGCTTTGGCTATCAAGAACACAATTATCAATGTGGTTGATATCAAGAGCGAGCATTCTCCTGCATCAGGCGATTTTGACAGCTTCGTCAAGGTTGTATCCGGAGGCGAGACGGATCAGAGACTGGATGTAGCAGCAGAACTGCTCACGAAGCTTATCGTAGTAAACGAAAAGATATTGGATGAAATTCGAGCGACTCGCAAAGAATTGACGGAGACGCATGAAGACGTTAATGAGTCGCGCGATGCCATTGTAAGCGAGATTAGAGAGCTTCGCGTTGATCTAAAGGAAAACCTCGACGGCAGGTTAATAAGAATAGAATCCGACGTCTCCCAAATAAAAGCAAAGATCGCCCTCTAGCTGTTTATTTAGGTGATCTGCAGCATTTCTTAAGCGCCTCCTGATCGCGACTCGCCCGGCCTCCAGCCCCCCGAAGAGACTGTCGCAAGCATCCGGGCCCGCCCTGGCGAGCGGCGCAAGAGCCGCCCGGCTAACCCTGATGGTGACTTTGAGATTGCTATCTCTCGTAAACGACGCTTCTGTGTCCTATTCTTAAAATGAGGACCCCCTCTTTGGTCTTGGAATAAATGACACGATAGTCTCCCACACGTAGCTTCAACAAGCCTTTGAATTGCCCGGAGAGAGGCTCGCCGCAATTGGGGTCCGAAGATAATGAATCTCTCAGTTCTTTTGCGATCCTTTTAGCAACGTTCTTATCCAAATGCTTTAAATCACGAAAGACGGATGACTTGTACTCAATCCTGTATGCCAAGCAGTTCCGTCATCTCCGCATCTGAAATAATCTTGTCATCCTTATCATTCAAACGTTCCAATGAAATGAGATAGTCGGCATACTCTCTGAGGTATTCTTCGATTGCCTTTCGAATCACATAAGTTTTAGGACGCTCGATCGTTTCAGCAAGATCCGCAAGGCTTTTTGCAACATCATCCGAGAGTCTTATGGAAACCGAAGTTGAGATAAGATCACCATTCTGTAATGCTAGTATTACATGTATTTCAATGTAGCTATATGACTCACATTCTGCCTGAACCAATGATTGCAAAAAAGGGCGTGCCCAAGCTCGTCCGCCGTCGAGTGCCGCAAACGGCCGACGTCGATCCCATGCCCGCCCGGCCTCCTGCCCCCCGAAGAGACTGTCGCATCCATCCGGGCCCGCCTTGGCGAGCGGCGCAGCAGCCCCGGACAATTGCGCGGCGGCGAACGGGAGGCGAGCCAGCACCCCGCCAGCGATGCTGCTCGCAGGCTGTCGGGCGCTGCTTCCGTTGGCCCGCAAGAATTGCCAAGCCGGAGAGTGGTCCAGAACCATCGTTAAGAGGTCGTCTCTGTGCGTCTCTGTGCGCTCTGTGCCTCTGTGGTGGGATCGTTAGTTGTTAGGTTATAATTTTCAGCTAATACTAATAGCAAACAGCCATTGTTCTCCAAAATCCCGCACCTGGAAAAGCGCCCAGCCAAGCCCATTGGCGGCTGCCCATGCGCGCATATGCGCCCCCGCCCGAGCGCACGCACGCGGGCCGAAGCCTGCTGCAAAATGGTTCTCATCCCAAGGGTAAAAGGCTTAAATAAAAAGAGAGAAACATATGTTCTCATGCAAAGGCTAACCGCTTACATCTGCGGCAAGGTCCAGAAGACCGGCTACAGAGCCAGAGTTCTCACCATTGCTCGTGACTTCGGTCTGAAGGGTTACGTGCAGAATCTGGATGATGGGCGAGTCAAGGTGGTGGCGGAGGGCGAAGCGTGTGATCTGGAGAGCCTGCTGGCGGCTTTGGCTATCAAGAACACAATTATCAATGTGGTTGATATCAAGAGCGAGTATTCTTC
>JAPKYA010000019.1 GCA_026394565.1 Methanothrix sp. | reverse complement strand
TTGCGTCTCGCCCATAAGCATGATGGATATCGACGAGATGATAAAGATCATTAGCCAAGCAGGATACTTTGTGGAGAAAGATTTGAAGGAAGGATGCGGGTGACGCCGCATCTTGTTTTTTGATGTTTTTCATGTGAAGCTTTACTAAGTTTAGATGGATTTTCGTACCACACAGAGCGCACGGAGGACTCACAGAGGACTCGATTATTTACTCAGTCACTCGATACAACGAGGAACTGGATTGCCCTTCTCTCATCGAGATTTCGCGTCTTCGCGCCTTCGCGTGATACCCGGGTCTCGCGCGAAGCCTTGACGGGCGCGAAGAAGACAACCACTCTGCCGCTGCTCTATGCTATTTTGCCCAGAGATGTAAGGAACAGCACGAAGAAGACCCATCCCAGCAGCCTGAGAATCACGACCACGTATCTCGATCTGCCCCCGGGGCTGAACTCCTGGGGCACGGAGGAGATGATGGCGCTGGCCCCGGAGGTGAAGTAGGTGGCACTGAGCAAGAGAGCCTCCCAGATGGAGACCTCGTTTACGCGCCGCGGGCTATCTTTGCAGCGAATGGCATGCAGTCTATTTCCGGACGGCTCCGGGCCTTTTGATCTGCTGATGCTCTTGGTGACGAAGAAGAAGACACCGCCCAGCAGGATGAAGAGCACAGACCATCCCAACGGTCGCACGGGGCGCAGGCCGTAGCCGTTGGTTGCCCAGGCCAGAAGGTCGAAGAACCAGCTATCGATTTTGCCCTGGCGGAAAAGCTCCTCTCTGTGCTTGCAGCGATAGGAGTAGTAGCATTCGCTGGCGTCGTCGGTGAATCCCAGCTTCTTGAAGTTCTCAATCAGAAGGTAATAGGCGGTGTCGTCGTAGGCCAAGTCGTGGATGCTCGACCAGCGAATGTTGAGCTTCTCATACTTGGTTCGGAAGAGGGAGAGAGTGCCGTTGATTTGGGTATTGTCGAAGAAGGCTTCTTTGGAGAACAGGCAGTTATTGAAGAATACGCCACGCAAATAAGCATCCTCAAAGTGCGCTTCTTGGTTAAACCGCGCTTTCTCGAAGTCTGCGTCCCGATCGAATCCCACGTTCCAGAAGTCGGCGGTCTGGTTGAACTGCGCGTACCGGAAGTCAGTCTGGCTGAACAGCACGTGCCTGAAGACAGCAGTCCGATTGAACCGCACGTGACTGAAGTCGGTGGCTTGGTTGAACTGCGCGCACCAGAAGTCGGCGGTCCAATTGAACCGCACGTAACTGAAGTCGGTGGCTTGGTTGAACTGCGCCCTCTCGAAGAAGGCGGTCTGCTTGAACTGCGCCCCCGCGAAGTTGGCGATCTGGTTGAACTGCGCATCCTCAAAGTACGCTTCTTGGTTGAACTGCGCGTTACGGAAGTTGGTCTGGTTGAACTGGGCGTGCGAGAAGCGTGCGATCTGGTTGAACTGCGCGTCCCCGAAGAAGGCGGCTTGGTTGAACTGCGCGTTACGGAAGTCGGTCTGGTTGAACTGGGCGTGCGAGAAGAGTGCGATCTGGTTGAACTGCGCATCCTCAAATAACGCATCTTGGTTGAACTGCGCGTTACTGAAGTCGGTCTGGTTGAACTGCGCATCCTCAAAGTACGCTTCTTGGTTGAACTGCGCATTACTGAAGTCGGTCTGGTTGAACTGCGCAGACCGGAAGTCGGCGACTTGTTGGAAATGGGTCCCGATCAAATAAACGGACCCTTCGAATTTCGTATTTTCGCAGATTAAAATCTCTTGCAGGACTGTTCCCTTGAGATTCAACGACCCTAATATCAAGCAACCTGTAATTTCAATAGGAGAGACGACCAGCTTTGCATTCTTTGTTAATGAAAAATATTTTTTTCCTCATAGGTCCTCGCCACAGAGACCTTTGGAAGCTCTAGCTTGCTGATGTCCAGATCGCCCACGATAGTGACACCGTCGTACTCCACCGGCTGCCCCATTTTGATCTTCTTGAGGATCTCCTCAGCGGCAACCACGCGAGAAGGCTCCGCCTGCGCTGCTAACGGCAGAAAGAAAAGTGCAATCAGAGATAGAACTAGAATCCGCCCGCGCAGCCTTGCTATCGTCGCATCTCCCTCACGCTTTGCAAGATAATAGTGGTAGTAATAGATGATATCTCTGCTGGCAGGGCGTTGAAAAAGTGGAGATGCCGATCTACTCGACCTTCTTGAACATCGATCCCTTCACGCCGCAGACCGGGCACTTCTCCGGGGCCTCGCGCTCCACAGTCATGCCGCAGACCGGGCAGACGAAGTAGGGATAGCTCTCCTTCTTGGTCTCCAGGCTCTCCAGCATATCATGATAGAGCCGGGCGTGGTACTCCTCCACTGCGTTGGCATAATTGAAGCTCCTCTCCGCATCCCTGGCGCCCTCGACTTTCGCGGCGGCGATCATCTCCGGGTACATCTCCTTGAACTCGTGCGTCTCCCCGGCGATGGCCTCGCGCAGGTTCTCCTTGCTGGTCTTGATGGCCTTCAAGGCGCGCAGGTGATTGGCAGCGTGCACTGCCTCCGCCTCGGCTGCGGCCCGAAAGAGCTTCGCTGCCTGAGCAAAGCCCTCTTTATCGGCCTGGGCGGCAAAAGCGGTGTACTTCCTGTTCGCCTGCGACTCTCCGGCAAAAGCCTCCATCAAGAAATCCTCAGTCTTGGTCAATTCGATCACTCCATTTTATGGCATTGTCTTTTTTGGTTGTGCTACTGGCATAGTTTGGCGAGCAAATAAGTTAAGACTTTTGGCTCTTCGCAATTTACCAGTGGCTAACTTCAGGTTACTATGGTTTTCCAGTTGTTTGTTAGTCGCTCTGTGCGTTCTCTGTGAACTCTGTGTCTCTGTGGTGGAATAGTCGTTGGCCACTGGTTATAACCAAACGGCTACGTACTACCACCACAGAGACACAGAGCGCACGGAGTACTCACAGAGGACTAAGCTGCGAAGGGCGAGAAGAAGGCAATGATGGAGCAGCTATCCCGTCATATCTGTCATCTATAAATTCTCAGAGGTGGAAAGACTGCCTTGCAAATGAGCGAGAGAATCATAGAGGTCAAGGATCTCGAATACAAATACGGCGACTTCAAAGCCGTAGACGGCGTCTGCTTTTTCGTGCGGGAGGGCGAGATCTTCTCCTTCCTGGGCCCCAACGGTGCCGGCAAGAGCACTGTCATCAATATTCTCACCACGCTTCTGCCCGTGCAGAAAGGCTCCGTCACCATTGCCGGATACGATCTGGCCAAAGAGCCGCAGCAGGTGCGCCGCTCCATCGGCATCGTTTTTCAGGATGAGACACTGGACCGCGATCTCACCGTCTGGGAGACCCTGGAGCTGCACGGCCGCATCTATTCAATGCCTAAATTGGAAAGAAAAGAGAGGATTGAGGAGATCATAAAGCTGGTGGAGCTGGAGGAGAAGAGGAATGTTCGCACCCGCTTTCTCTCCGGCGGCATGAAGCGACGGCTGGAGATAGGCCGGGGGCTGATGACCAGGCCCAAGGTGCTCTTTCTGGATGAGCCCACCATCGGCCTGGACACGCAAACCCGGCGCAGGCTCTGGGATTACATCAAGAAGGTCAACGATTCAGGGACTACCATCTTTCTTACCACGCACTACATGGATGAGGCGGACCAGGTGAGCAACTGGATCGATATCCTGGACCACGGCAAGATCATCGCCTCCGGCGATCCGACAAAGCTCAAAGATGCCCTGGGAAATGATATGATCTACCTGGACACCAGCGACAACGCCGCCGCGGAAGAAATGCTGCGGGGCATGAAGGCAGTTCGGGATGTCAAGGCGGCTGCCGGGGGCCTGGCCGTTACCATAAACGCGGACGGCACGCACTGCCTTCCCATCATCATGAACCGGCTGCGGGAAAGGGGCATCGATATCATCAGCGTAAACCTGAAAAAGCCCACACTGGATGATGTATTCGTGCACTACACAGGAAGAGATATCAGAGAGGCCGGAGCAGGGAAACTGCACCGGATTATGGCCAAAGGAGGCAGATGAAATGTCCTGGGAGTTCATAACTGTCTACTGGCGCGATATGCTTCGCTTCGTGCGCTTTCGGATCGCACTCGTTGTCTCTCTCATCCAGCCGGCACTGTGGATGGCGCTTTACGGCGCGGCCATGTCCAGCAACTTCTCGCGGCTCAGCTCCGGCATGACCGTGCCCGAGGGTGCCGTCGCCGTCTCCTACCTGACCTTCATGGGGGCAGGAGTAATTGCTCTGACCACTCTATTTACCAGCCTCTTCGGCGGCATCACTCTTCTATTCGACAAGAACTGGGGACTGATGAGAGAGCTTTTAGCCAGCCCCATGCCCCGCAACCACATAATCCTGGGCATCGGCCTTTCCGGCGTCACCAAGTCCTTCATCCAGGTTATGGTCATTATGGGCTTTGGCCTTGTCATCGGGGTGCGCTTCTTTCCCGGCTACACCTTGCTTCAGACGGCAGGAGCCGTTTTGGGAGTGCTGCTCTTCGTGGGCGTCTTTTCCTTAGGATTTCTCTTTCTCTCCTCTGCCATATCCATGAGCATGGACACTCCGGAGGGGCTGCAGGCCGTCATCACCCTTCTCACCCTGCCACTGTTCTTCGCCAGCAATGCCCTCTACCCCATTGAAGCCTTCCCGGGTGTGATGAGAATGCTCGCCCAGTTCAATCCGCTTACCCACCTGGTGAACGGGGTGCGCTACTTTGCCGTAGGAAGCGACTTTTATGCCATCGGCATTCATTATGTTTACAGCAGCAGCGACATCATGCACTCCTTTCTGGCATTGACGGGCTTTGCCGCGATTATGTTCCTGGTGGCCAGAAGGGTTTTCAAGAACGCAGTTGTCACCTGAATTGCAATTTTATCATGATAGCGAATGGAGGAAAAGATATGAAGGTCTTAGGAATTTGCGCCAGTCCGCGAGGCTCCAAGAGCACGACCCTGCGGCTGGTTCAGGCCGCCCTTGATGGGGCGAAGGCCTCCGGAGCGACTGTGGAGCTGGTGGACGTCTGTGAGCTGGACATCAAGTTCTGCATCGCCTGCACCGTCTGCTTCAAGAAAGGCAAGTGCGTGCATAAAGACGACTTCCAGGGTCTTTACGACAAAATCCTGGCTGCAGACGGCCTGGTCTGGGGCTCGCCCAACTACTTCAACACTGTGACCGCGCAGATGAAGACGCTCATCGATCGCATGGCTGACGCCATTCACTGTCAGCTCCTGGAGGGCAAGTACTGCTGCAACGTGGCCAGCGGCGGCAGCAACTACGATCAGGTCACAACCTACCTGGACGGCGTGATGCAGAAGTTCGGAGCCTTCGTCACAGGAAGCGTGGGGGCGGCCATGTCCCAGGGGCCGAAAGCCCAGGAGGAAGCGGAGAAGAAGGCCTTCGTTCTTGGAAAGACCCTGGCCGAGGATATCAAGAGCAAGCGCGACTATATCGAGCAGAGGGAGATGCAGGCCGAGAACCGGGAGTACTTCAAACGCCTGGTGAAGATGAACAAAGAGAACTGGGAGCACGAGTACGAGTATTGGAATCAGCTCAACTGGAACTGAGCCCCATAGCTCGCTTGATCAACCGTGTTTCTGCTTTCCCTGAGCAATTAGGTGGGCAGTTTACTTCCTAAAAAAGAGATCGCCCAATTTGAGGCATCTCTTTTTTAGCTTCAAGCCTTTCTTCCCACAGGAAGGACTCCGATGGGCTCCTCTCCTGGAGAGAGTGCCAGGTACTCTTTTGTTTTCTTCTCATCAAATCCAGCCGTGTAGGTAGAGCCCAGGCCCAGGGATACAACTTAAAGACCTAAACATTTGCTATTCTTTGCCCATCTTTTTTCTCAAGTCGGCCTATTATCGAGTCTGCTCCCACAAGAGACAATCCATTATCAATTATCGCATCCATGTTAGCATCTTTTAGAAAACTTACTCGTTTCGTAACGAGGCTTCTCAATTCGTTTTCTTCTTGATCAGATAATCTATATTCTTTAAGTTGAGATAACTTATATTGTCTTGCCTTTCCTAATAATATCTTCATTCTATCACTTTCGGTGATATTAGGTCCTGATGAAATGCTCATGGTCTCTCCTTCCTCATAGCAGCATCTACCTGTCTTATTCCTTCCTGGCGTATATATTCTATAAAAGGCTGCAGTTTCACCATATTAAGCTCTAGGTCTTTCACTCTTGTCTCTAAGTCTTTTAATCCTATCGCTTGGCCCGGCAACAGAGTTTCCAGCTTCACTAATCTCTTTTCTAATCCGATCCGGAAGTAAAAAAAACTTCCAACTATGCCAGATAATAAAGCGACTATAATTTGTATAACCTTTAACTCTTCGCCTATCATAGCAGCATTTCCTTATAATCTTGGCATATAAGCGAATTCTTTAGGGTCTTAATAAGCTTACGCCCTTCGTGACCTGAGAAAACAAGGCTAAGTGGCCAATATTAGATCCTTGTTGGTTTAGCTAGCCATCACCGGGTAGCGGAAAGAAGTGGCTAAGGCACGAGTGACGTCTCTTTCTGGAATGGCAGATCTTGCGCTCATTTCTTGGTGCGATCTCGGGATGAAGCCTAAGGCAAGCTTCATGGCATCGCCACGTAGCCATTTCACAAATTCGCGGGGCATGCCCGCGCGAAGGAGATACGTGGCGTTCCAGTGTGGGCAGTCCCACACGCATGGCCGCCTCGCGTACCAGATTATCAACGTCTGAAGCATTTTTTGAAAGAAAGAGCAGGATCGCTCGATCTATCGTGGCGATCGTCGCGGGGTATTCGAACCAGGAGATCAAAGATACGAACGTTGCCGACAAAGAACTCCGCCTTTGGCCCCGAGCTCGAAGGTCTGCCAGGTAGGCGAGCAGATCCTCCCGGCAGCCTTGCTCAGGAGCTATGCCCCTCGATCTTGGCGAAATGCATCTAGATTTGGGGCCATCCTATGCAGAAAATCATAACAGAAATGCCACATAACTATTTAATATCTTCCAGTGCATTCTAGAACTATGCTGACACTGGAAGAAGGCCGCCTGGCCGTCCATCTGGCCAGGCAGGCGTTGACCGGCTACATCGAGAAGAAGAAGATCATCGAGCCCCTGGGCCTGCCGCCCATATTCGAGGAGAAGCGGGGTGTCTTTGTGACGCTGCACGAGGACGGCGACCTGCGCGGCTGCATCGGCTACCCCCAGCCCATCATGCCGCTAGGAAAAGCGATCGCGGATTCGGCCATCAATGCAGGCTCTCGTGACCCTCGCTTTCCTAAGGTGAGGGCGGAGGAGCTGGGAAAAATCGTGGTGGAGGTGACCATACTCACCCGGCCTGAGCCCTTCACCGAGCCCAAGAAGAAACTGCCCGAGCTGGTCCAGATCGGAAAAGACGGGCTGATTGTGAGCCGTGGTCCCTATTCCGGCCTGCTCCTGCCCCAGGTGGCACCGGAATGGGGCTTTGACTCACTGGAGTTCCTCTCCCAGACCTGTGTCAAGGCTGGGCTGCCATCCGATGCCTGGCTGGATGATGATACCGAGGTGCAGCACTTCCAGGCGCAGATCTTCGCCGAGGTGGCACCAGATAGGGATGTCTTCGAGAAGAGTTTCACAAAGAGCTCATGCGGAACGGTGTAGTGCGGGCAATCAAAGCTCTTGGGAAAAGTTTTTTAACCAAAGTTAACCTAATTTAACGCATGGCCAGTGCAGTAAGACCGAAGGAATCGCAGGGATGTGTTATAGGATCGAAGATCACGCGCAGCGATCTGACGCAGATTCAGGATCTGATTGATGCCGGAGTCTATCTCAACGCCTCAGACTTCGTCCGAGAAGCTATTCGCGACAAGCTGACATCCATTAAGGTGATAAAATGCCGTGACGTCGATTATGAGACGGCAAAAAAGGAGATCATAGGATACTTCCAGAGAAAGCAGGAGGCATATCCTGATGAGATCTCTCAGGATCTGGAGCTGGATTTTGACCTGGTGCGTCGCATTACTGCCGAGCTGAAGAAAGAGGGCCGTCTGGAGGCCATTTGATGGATTGCTACGAAGAGGGTGATGCATTGCACGGTGCAAAGATCTACGCCGAGGCTCGAAAGATGCAGGGGCCGGTGGTTATTGTGAAGAGCGGCAGGCACAGGGCGCAGAGCATCACACTGATAGAGAATGCAGAAGCCATAATCATCCAGAAGCTGAGATGGATTCCGGAACATTAGATCTCAAACTCAAAGAATATGCCGCTTCTGCAGACCATTGGAGTCGAGTACGCATTTTGAATTTGCATTTAACGCTACAGAATATAAAATATCAAGAATAAATTATTAATAAATCCCCTTTCTGGGAACACGCCACTCGCAACTTGTCACACCCATACTCTTTGCCTTTTCTTTATAGTGCGAATAGTTTTCCAAATTTGACTTTATAATTTTTGCAGGAATTGCAAATGATGTGAAGGAGGGATATTGTGCGTAAATACTCTCATCTCGTGATCGACCTTCTTCATCTATAATCTTTTTATAAAATTCATCTTCTATATACGGTGTATAATCTACAACACCTAAGACCGCACCACCTTCTTGAATCGAATATACAGGACTTCCACTAAAGCCGCCTGCTAGTTGATGACCTAATGCTAACCTCGGGAGAACTAGATCTTTAGTTACAGAATTTCCTTTATCATCTTTGGTTACTACATTCGTGAATTTGTAATCGAGAACACTTGATATGATTGTCTTTACTACAAAAGGTTGGATTGATTCGACTTGAAGGTTGCCATCTGTTGGAAATCCCAATACACCTACTTCGGTACCAAGGATACAATTTTCGGAAATATTTAGGGATGGAACAGTTATTCCCGAACCTGGCAATTGGAAGACACACAAGTCCATTTCCACCATTGAGAGAGTTTTCAGCGCGCCTTCTCCCAAAACATGCCAATGCCAAGAGACTTTTCGATCTTGTCCAATCTCCTGAACACCGATCCGGGTATCGCTATCTTGTAGCCCTAATTTTCCCAATCCTGTTTTAGTTGCAGATTTAATATCCACTAACTCATCAATAATATGTCGACAAGTTACAAAGAAATCCGTTTGGCTGCATCCACTGGGTGGTAATATCCCAAATCCAGTACCAATAATATTAATTGTATTATCATTCCTCGTCCCACATGCGATAGCTATTACTGAGGGCTGAATAAATGTGGCAGTAATTTTTTCGAATTTCAAAGTACTGTCATCACTAATCTCTAATGCCTTAAACATTATATATACACAGCTCCGTCGTAAGGCTATTGATCTCTTATGAACTCACGAGGTTTTGTGATCTCATCCATATGATTGGCCTTTCAATGCCGTTCTTTTTAGCTCTGCCTACTATTTAAAACAGCTTAAAGTAGCTCGGTGTGAGACAACACCCACTCTCGTCCACTTGCAGAACCTGCTAAAAATTGTTCAAATATCTCTACTTCCCGATCTTCTCGTGAAACACCCTCTTGGCCTTTCCTTCCAGGCGGGGCAGCCCGCCTAAAGGAAACACGTCTCCCCTGGGTGAGAATCCCAGCGCCTCTTTGAGCGCCTTTTCCACCATGTAGCCCGTAATCCCAGGTTCGGCTTCCACATTGACCCGCACATCGTTGACCCCGGGCACCTCTTCCACGATGATCTGGTAGTTGTTGCCGATACCGGAAATGCCTGGAAGAGTCTGCTTGGGGGAGAAGTTTCACGCCCTTGACAATGAGCATGTCATCCCGCCGGCCGGTGATGGGGGCGATCTTGAGGTGAGTCCTGCCGCACTTCGCAGCTCTTACGGGTGATGACGTGGATCAGGTCAGCGGTGCGAAAGCATATCATGGGCGGTGCTTCCTCGCCTTTGCATGGTGATGACCAGCTCATAATGATATATCCCCTGGGCATGGTGCCCTTCCTGGCCACGACGCTTCTCCACCAGGCTTGCACGGCCAATCGTCCTGCTGATAGCTGCGATATCGGCGGTCGATGTTCCCCAGCAGAGTGCGGGTGGCGTATCAGAGCTAATATGCTTAAATGATTGGCAAATGGATATCATATTCAGTTAATATGCCAATTATTTTCTAAACAATCAATTTTTTTGCTGAATATCAATTACAATTAGCAAAAGCGTTTGCGGCAAAGTCCCAGCGCTCTTCCACCCTTTTTTGAGGTACTTTTGGATTAAATTAATATACCGAATCAGAGAGGCATATTCACGAAGGAGGAAAAATATGGCTGAGATGAGAAATTTCGCCCTGCGGGATGCTCAGGGAAATGAGATTGGAGTTTTCACAGGAAAATCGCCCAGACAAGCCGCTTTAAAGGCAGCCAACCGGGGCTACACCGACATCAAGCTGCGCGAACGCGGTACTAAGAAGGTGCATGTGTTTTCAGGAGAGAGAGTGCAGGTGGACAAGCCTGCCGGAGCGCCGGCCTGGATGCCTGACAAGATCTGGAAGCCAAAGGTAAAGAAGGTCGGCATCGAAAAGCTGGAATAGGCGGAATTAGGTATCTGAAATTCAGAAGATGCTCGCGCAGGCCGCTCTAGGGCCTGCCCCTAAAATCCTAAGATAGTTGGATGAGGCCTGGGTCGGCCTCACCCCAGCACATCCTTGCCCAAGAGCCGGAAATTATCCGTTCCGAGCTTCTTTCTTGACAGGACCCGGTTTAAAGGCACATACCGTTTCAAATTCCTTGAGGCTGCTCCATGGTCCATTCCCGGCATCGTTGCCGGCCCGGATGCGCCAGTAGTAGTAAGCATCGTCATCAGGGAGGGCTATGGGCAGGAATGCTGAGCACCGGCTTCCTCGGGCCACATCTTCTGCATCATACCACTCATTAACGACGATTACGGAGCTGTTCTCCACCTGCAGATTGTACTTTGTGGCCGCAGAAACTGCCGTCCAGGTAAAGGCGGGTGTGGCTGTGGAGATGAGGCCCTGGGGAGATATCGGCGTCGATCTGCCTGGGGATTTGTTGGCGAAATTGAAGCTCATATAATTGCTCCAGGGTCCGTCTCCCTTACAGTTCCTGGTCTGAATCCACCATCTGTAGCTTCCGGCAGCAAGATTCAGAGGGGGCGTAATTGAGCAGGTCTGATCGGAGATCACCTCTTCGGCATCATAGCACTCCAGAAGGAGGGGGTGATTTTGATCATTGGCATTGGCCACCTTAAGGCAGTACTGAGTGCATCCGATCACGCTCTTCCATACGAAGGTAGGGTTCTTGCTGCCAATGATGTCTTTGGGTGAGACAAGGGTCGCCTTGCCTGGGAAGGTGGAAGATGTGCAGACGGTAAAAACCATTTTCTGGCTCCACTTAGGGCCGACTGGGCAATTCCAGCTCTGTATTCTCCAGCTATAGTCTCCTGGGTCCAGGCTTTGCTGCGGCGTCACTGAGCATTCACCTGGGGCCGGGGGGAAGTCCGAGGCATCATACCATTGCTTGAGCACGACGTTATCCTGATCGTCCCTCACCTCCAGGCAGTAGTACAGACAGCTATTCACGCTCTTCCAGACGTAGGTGGGCTTGCCGGTATTCAGGATTCCGGAAGGCGACACGAGGTCGGGAGCGGCAAGACTGACAGGTGCATTTGATGAATTCATCTCTTGCACCGCATGCATTTCCGATGAGGTCTGGGCGACACCTGATGCCGCCAATAGCAGCATCAGCATCCCGGCCACAGCCGCAAATGCCTGCTTCTTTTGCAGCGATTTTCGTTTAATCATAAGATCATCTCTTATGAAGTAATTTGTAGACATAGAATATATATTTTTTCACTACAAAAATTGAAATTGATTGAAAGGAAAGCATTAAAAGGCAGAACAATCCACTTGATAATAATATCTATATAATTATTTTATTTTTTATTGGCAGCTTGTAAGAAACAAAAAAAGACGAAACAAAAAGCTGCTAAAGAAGGCCTCTTACGGCACCAGCCGACTTCTCTCCTTTGGGAAAAGTGATTCGTCGCGAATGTTACTGCCGATAATTGCTTCGCGCGTTTTTTAGGTAATTACGAGTGTTGTTTCAATTAAAATGATGGGTGATATAATTTAATTTTACCGCAGTTTATTTATAGGATCAATTTGCACCATACATTGCTTGGAATTTGGGAGGGACATTTTTTGCTATATCAACGTAGAGTAGGCTTTGCGCTTTATGATCTGCAGGCGCTCGAAAGGGATGAATGCGATCTTTTGGGAGAGGATAGCCTGTGAAATTGTTCTCACTTTTGTTTATAATTTTTACGCTATTTATTCTTAATCTTCCTAATATTTGTGCCCAGAGTGTGCCATGCATTAAAAATTATAGTTTTGAAGATAGTGCGTCAACACCACCAACAAATGAGTGGGCAATTGTGTCAGACTATTCGCACACGGGTCAAAAATCGTTTATGTCTCAGCTAGCAGACGGAAAAATAAGAAGTTTTTCAATAAAACTACCTGGTAGAAATACTCAACCTGTAACGTTCTCATTCTGGTTCCTTATTGGTAAACCGAAGAGTGGCGAAAAAATTGGGCGACTTCTCGTGGAATCCGATGGGACTGGCGAGTTCATGGAATACATGCATTTAGGTGAGTGGGAGCCTTTTATAAAAATTGTAAATGGGGCATCAGATCATACCTTCAAGTGGACGTACTTCCCTGAATCTGGTGAAAATGCTTCCGTCTGGATAGACGATATATGCATCCGGAATACAAACTGTCCTGATCAGTGTCCCGAGGAAGAACCAGCTATCAGCAATAAGCCTACAAATGCAACTGTTACAAATGCTACAACTGTTACAAATGCTACTACAAAGGACTATTGGGTTGATAAAGGAATACCTAATGTCCCAGGTATATTCCAAACTATTCAGAGTGCAGTCGATAATGTTCCTGCAGGTTCTATAATTAACGTAAGGAATGTGGACAACGAGCCATATAATGAAGAGGTAATTATAAACAAATCTTTGAATTTGATTAGCGACAGTAATGCGACAATTCAAACGACTGGTATTGCCTGTCGTATTATTAACGCAAATGATGTTGCCATAAAGGGAATTCACATAATAAGTGGGAAATACGGAATCGTTCTTGAACACTCAAATAGGTGCAATATTAGTTACAATATAATTGAACGAGGCCAAATCGGAATCTATTTGGAAGATACGCATGATTCGAAGATCAAGAGTAATAATTTGACGGATTTTTCCTGGGAGGCTTTGCGGTTAACATCATCTACAAAAAATACAATCGCAACCAATTTTATCAATACAGCCAACATGTATGGCATTAATTTGGATTATTCCGACAAAAATAATCTTACAGGAAATACCATCGAGAATACTCGTATATATGGAACTTATATAAATACAAGTGACTATAATACTATTACAAAAAACGTTTTCCAAGGTCATCGCACGCATAATATATGTGAAAAAAATGGTCACCAAAATTTTATAGACATGCCGGCTACGGTTTTACCCACAGTGACTCCAGGCATTTATTTTACATACGATACTAGTTCGTGATAAGGAGATGCAAATGAAGCATTCATTATCATACATAGCAGCAATTTTTATTATTATCTTGCATGTTTCTTTGTTAATTGCCTTCTCAACTGCGGCCCAAGACAACATGAATTTATCAATAAGTACAAGCCCAACAGAGACAAATATTACCGCCTCCAAAGCGGTTCCGCCCCAGCAAGGAAGCAGCACCAATTTACATCTGGCAAAATTTGGCCTGACGATTACCCTGGAACCCAAACAATCCTTGAGAGAGCAAAATGTTACTTTGAATATTACATTTGAAAACAAGGATGCTTTAAGAAAGTCATTCATGGTCCAATATATTAATGTTGACCTCTTACCGAAATTCAATGTGACACGCATCTATTCCAAAGATAAGAATGATGAGTCCTTCCAAAATAGAATACGCATCCCCCCATTTATTGCTGAAAAAAATAAGGCGCAATCATTTAAATATGATATATTCATTCCAAAAAATGCTGAATTAAATATTAAAAACTTAATTAATCACAACGAATTTAATAGAAAAGAGTTACTTAATATAATTAACATCAAAAAATGCAAGGTAGAAAAGAAAGATAATAATTTAAAAGATAATATTATTTTAAAAGACGATATATCCATTCTAAATAATCCTCCAATAATCGAAACTGCCAATGTCTGGATAAATGCGAGCCAATTGACCCCAATGGATAATGAAACTCTACTCGTTGCCGAGAATCTTAGCAATCCGCTTAAAGCAATGTTCAATATATCTGCATGGGATACTGAAGACGGAAAAAGCCTGACGTATAATTGTTTACTCATCAGAAATACCAGTTCAGGAGACGAAAAAAAATACATAATGGAGGACTTTGCTACTTGCGGAGATTTTAGCTGTGAAATACCTATCCAACCCGGGGAAAATTATTCGCTACGGGCAGTAGTAAATGATAAAAATAATACGAAAAAAGATGCGCAAGTGAATATCATCTATAACAGAACAATTTATAAAAAATTGTTGATTCCTGGCGATAATCAATTAATTACTAGTGCATTGCTTCTTACATTAATCGTCGTAACGATAATCATAACTATTATAATTTTTCGCCGAATAGGTTATTGCAGCCAAAAGCTCCTTACTCGTCCACGAATCATAATAAGTATCCTTATAACTTGGTTGATTTATTGCATTCTTATTTGGAGCGTAAGCCTAACAAAGGTGCCAGTATTAGGAACATATCTATTTTTTAATACAATGCAGCTCTTTGAATTAGCAGTATATATAACCGTGTTTATCATAATTAGCTCATTTATAGAAGCTTGCTTCTTCTTGGAAGATCTAATCGACTTCCATGATAAAGCCCTATGGATGAACTATTTTTCCAGTTTGACCATATTAATAATATTTGTCTTTATTATTCCAAGAATCGCAGGCGCACTACCGCTTTCGGAGTACTATGTGACAATGTCATCACTCATGGGAACCATCTTTGCCCTCGTAGTCACACTATCAACTCAATATCCCAAGAACATCTTCACTTCTCCCGTAAAAAAGTGCATCAAATCGAGTGGGGCTTCAAATCCTGTAGATGAGTCTGCTGATGAAGAGGATTTATTTTCATATCCAAAAAAACTACGATATTTTGTCTCGCTATACGGTGCAAGCTTAGTAATTTCATTGCTTGGTCTGGTCATAGGAACTCATATAGAGTTTAACACCAATTTCGTGAATCCAATGCAAGGAAATCCATATAATTTTTTATCGGTTGCCTTATTCGAGACGACATTCCTCTTAGTTCCGCCTACGGTTATCAGCTTATATCATTTGATGGAGGTGGTATCATTTAGAGGAAAGATCACCATCCGAAGCGATCCTCCCGGTGCCATGGTTTTCTTAAGCAAGATACACGAGAAAAAAAGCTCCTCTGTATTTAGTTATGCCAAAGCGAGACTGGATGCAATGGGAAGCCGCCTACGCAGAATGGCGCAAAGAGCTTCGGAATTTAATTGTGCCAAAGCAATCCTTGGCCGGTTTTTCGCAATGGATCAAGAACAAGAATGCTGCGATGAAAGGCTCCATCGTCTTAATTTATGCACTCCATGTACGCTAATGCTTATGAGGGGCACATATAATTTGAAGTTACAAACAGACGATGAAGAAACGGAGCCGTTTCCAATTCCAATTAGGGATGCAGTAGAAAGCGAACTTACGATCAACCGATTAAAATTCAAAAGAATCCATAAATAACAAAAAAATAGACGGTCCCTCACGGAACCAGCCGCCTTCTATCCCTCGGGAAAAGAACCGCATCGCGAATATTCTCCAATTTAAGCATGGTCATGACCAGCCTGGAGAGGCCCAGCCCCCAGCCGGCGTGCGGCGGCATGCCGTAGCGGAAGGCATTCAGGTAGAACTCGAATCCATCCGGGTCCAGCCCTTTCCCTTTTATGCGCTCGACAAGCTGGCTGTAGTCGTGCACCCTTTGTGCGCCGCTGGCCAGCTCCATTCGCGGATGCATGAGGTCAAATCCCCTGCAGACCTCGGGTTTGTCCTCATAGGGCAAGGTGTAGTAGGGTTTTATGGAGGACGGCCAGTCGGTGAGGAAGTAGTGCTCGCCTATGGTCTCACCCAGGAACCTCTCCGTCTCTGTATCCAGATCGTCACCCCACTGCATCTTGACTCCCGCCTTCTCTCCAGCCAGCTCCAGTGCCTCGGAATAAGTGATTCTCCTAAAGGGAATCTCTGGAACATGCAGGTCCAGGCCTAAAACCTCCAACTGGTAGCGGCAGTTCTCGGCCACATACCTGTAGGCTCCGGCCACCGCCTCTTCTAAAATCTCCATAACGTCCTTGTCATCGGCAAAGCTGACCTCAAGATCGATGGAGATGGCCTCATTGAGGTGGCGGCGGGTGTCGTGCTCCTCAGCCCTGAAGATGGGGCCGATCTCAAAGACCCTGTCCATGCCTGCGCTCATGAGCATCTGTTTGTAGAGCTGGGGGCTCTGATTCAGGAAAGCCTCCTTCTCGAAGTAGCTGATGGGGAAGAGATCCGTTCCTCCCTCAGTAGCCGCAGCGACAATCTTGGGTGTGAAGACCTCGGTTACTCCTTTTTGGTAGAAGTAGCTTCTCAGGCTCTGCAAGACAGCACTCTCGATCTCGAAAGCGGCCAGAACAGAGGGCCTTCTAATGTCCATGAACCTGGCATCGAGGCGTGTGTCCAGCTCGCACTCCACCTTCTCAGTGGGGTCCAGAGGCAAAGGCACCTGGGCGGCATTCAATACCTGGATCTTCGTGGGAAGGATCTCGTATCCGCGAGGTGCTTTCGCCTCAGCCTTGACAATTCCCTGCACCATTACCACGCTCTCCCGGCTGATGGAGCGTGCGCTCTTGAACATCTCTTTTCCCAGCAGCTTCTTGACTAAAGTCACCTGTGCCAGCCCTTTTCTGTCCCGCAGTACCAGGAAGGCTATGCCCCCCAGGTCGCGCATCTCGTGGGCAAAGCCGGTTAAAATAACCTCTTTGCCATCCAACTGCGCGTTAATATCGCCGGAATAATGAGTTCTAAGAATCAAGTCGTCTCACGTCAGCGAGAATGAATTCCTGATATAAAAACCGTCTGGATAAAGATAAAGACAAATAAGATGAGATGCAACATTTTCTAAGAGATTACCTGAGCTGCACAAAGCAAAGGTGAACGGATTTGAGCTTGATAGAAAGGATGCCTACAGGAATTCCAGGTCTGGATAACATGATTGAAGGCGGTCTTCCCAGACCGTCTCTCACTCTTTTAGCGGGCGACGCTGGGGCAGGCAAGACCACCTTTTGCACTCAGTTTCTCTGCAAGGGCGCGGATCTGGGCGAGCACTGCCTATACCTGCTAACCTTCGGGGGTCCGCCTGATCTGCTATTCAATTACGCCTCCAGTTATGAATTTGTCAAGAGTGCGTATTTTGGCAATGAGATCTGCTACCTGGGGCTGGAAGAGATGGTAGAAAAATCATGCAGGTCGAAAGGCTTTTTAGACATACTGGAGAAGGAGATCGATACATTCCAACCGGCTCGAGTCGTCATTGAAAACCTATCCATTCTGGAAGACGTTCTCAAAGACGAATACCGGCGTTTTCTCCTTAAGTTGTCTCATATGATCAAGGAAAAAGCAGTGGTGGCACTGGTAGCTGAAGATGCACAGCCAGGGACTCCCTATCCCGCACATATAGCGCAGGTCGCCGATGGAATAATCCTGCTGCAAAATGAAGAAATAAATTTCGCAAGGAGAAGGTCCATTGAGATTGTCAAGATGTGCGGCACGGATCACCATTTGGGAAAGCATGCAGTAGATATATCCGTCAAGGGATTGGTTGTTTATCCGGGTTTGTAGATATGGCACTATCCTTGCAGGATCTCCTGGGCCAGAAGGAATTCTGGGTTTTTCTATTCGCCACAGGGTGGGTGCTGCTTAACTGGCCTTTAATCGAGCTGGCGGAGGGCGTTGCCATCATGGGCACGCCGGGCATACTGGTTTATATCGCATCGATCTGGCTGTTCTTCATCTTGGCTCTGTATCTCTTCGATAGGGGGAATTTTGATTGATTGGACCGCATGTTGCTCTGCTCGCCATGGTCCTTTACCTGCTGCTGCTCTTTGCCATAGCCCGGTATGCCGACCGCCAAAAACTACAGGGAAAGAGCATCGTGGCCAATCCTTATGTTTATGCCCTCTCTCTGTGCGTATACGTCTCAGCCTGGACCTTCTACGGCTCCATAGGAAGGGCGGCATCCACGGGTCTCGAGTTTTTGCCCATCTACCTGGGACCCGTCTTAGCCATGACTGCCGGCTGGATCATCATACGAAAGATGATTCGCGTCTCAAAAGAGCACAGGCTCACCTCCATTAGCGACTTTATCAGCTTTCGCTATGGGCGAAGCTACGCCATAGGTGCCGTGGTGGCGATATTGAGCCTGATCATGGTGACTCCTTATGTGGCACTGCAGCTTATTGCCATCTCGACATCATTGGATATACTGAGCGGCTCGTCCATATTTCTGGGCTTTGCCGTAGAGAGCAAGCTGGTGGTGGCCGTACTCTTAGGGACCTTTGCCGTCATATTCGGGGCACGCCATCTCGATCCCATGGAGCGCCATGAGGGCCTGATCGCTGTGGTGGCCTTTGAATCTCTGGTGAAGATTGTGGCATTTCTTTTCGTGGGACTCTATGTCACCTACGGCGTCTTTTCAGGATACGGAAATATTATGAGCCGGATGATCGACCTGGCCTCAGGCAATCAGGCATATGAGACTCTCATGGATGTAGAGCCGACGCTCTGGTTCTCCCTGACGCTGGTCTCCTTCTTTGCCATCCTATTTTTGCCCAGGCAGTTTCATGTCATGGTAGTGGAAAACTCCGAGGAAAAGCATCTCAAAAAAGCCATGTGGCTCTTTCCCCTCTATCTATTCTTGATCAATTTATTCGTTCCCGCCATAGCCTGGGGCGGGCTGCTGCTGAATACTCCGGGCCTAAAGGATGCATTCGTAATAACCATACCATACTCTATGGGACAGGACTGGCTCTCTCTCTTCGTATTCATAGGTGGGACCTCCGCAGCAACGGCCATGATCCTGGTGGAATCCGTTGCCGTGGGCACCATGCTGCTTAACGATTTGGAGATGCCTTATATTTTGAGCCATATAAAAAAGGAAAGAAATCTGGCCGATACGATTCTCAATACCAGAAGGCTGAACATACTTCTGGTCGTGCTCTTAGGATATCTCTACTCGCGGGCTGTGGCTTACCAGACACTGGCGGATATTGGAGTCGTCTCTTTTCTGGCGGCCAGTCAGTTGGCACCTGTCGCTTTGGGAGGCCTATACTGGAGGAGGGGCAACCGGAAAGGGGCCATGGCAGGCCTGGTATCGGGTTTTTTGCTCTGGGCCTACACCGCCCTCATTCCCACGATTGCGAAAGGGCATGTTTGGCTGGGAGATTTAGTCCGGGATGGACCGCTGGGTATAGCCGCCCTTATGCCCACCAATCTCTTCGGTCTTGATCTGGACATTTGGACCAACTCCGTATTCTGGACACTTCTGGTCAACTGCAGCCTGTATGTCCTCGTTTCTCTGGCAAGCAAGCCCAGTTTGGATGAAGAGAGCACGGCCAGTTGCTTCGTGGATGCTTACCAGCAAGAGAGAGCGCCCCACGACCAGGAGAAACGAGCGACACAACAGGGAACGGTTGAGGAGCTGGAGGCAACCCTGGCGCACTATATCGGTGAGACGACGGCCAGAATGCAGGTCGATGATTACCTTAAGCGTCTTGGCACCAGCCGGGAGAAGATTGAGCCCGGACAGCTTCGCCAGCTTTGGGGCCAGTTTGAGAAGACGCTTACCGGTTCGGTGGGATCTTCGGCCACAAGGATGATAGTGGAAGATCAGGTGCCTGTAAAGCCGGTGATGGAAGCGGCCAAGGAAACCCTTCCTGCATATGATTTAGCGCGAGGAAAGATCTACGTCGTGCCTGAGATTGCCTATGAGGTATTCACCGATCAGATCACCCATGGCGTGGAGGGGCTGTGCATTACGCATTTAGCCCCCGAGGAGGTGAGACGACGCTGGGGCTTTAAAGAGACGCCCATCATCAAGCTCTCCGATGAGAAAGGAAGCGATCTCTACATCTCTCCCAGAAATCTGCCGCTCCTCTTCATGACCATAAAGTCATTCGTTGAGTCCAGCAAGAACAGCATCGTTCTCATTGACAGCATCGAGCAGCTCATCAAAGAGAATGAAGGCAAAATACCGGCGCGCGAGATGCTGGACTTTGTCTACCGGATGGAACTCTTGGGCCATAAGTCGCATTTGATACTGGCGGAAAGGCCGGAGTATGTCCATACCGGCATAACCGCGAGCATAAATGAGGTCAAAGAGCTGCTTTTCTCCCTGGGTCCCCTTTCCGCCTATCTCTTCGCAGCCTTCTCCGAGGCCATGCTCTCCCTGCTTAACGATGCCGTAAGAAGGGAGGTCGTCATGCAGGCCAATGAGCTGGTAGCTTCAGGCGGGTTCTTTGAGATTGCCAAAGAACCGCTCTCTGACGATTCAGTCGCGGCCTGCGAGCCGGAAATGAAAGGTGCTTTGCAGTCCGGTATGTCTCTAGATATCCATCCGGATCTGGTGCTGACCAGGCGCAGCTTCTTTGTGGCGGTGAGAAGGCTGGCCAGGATCATCAAGACCCACGATCCTGCCTTCGACCTCACGCTGGCACTGGCTGAGCTCATGAAGAGCTATGGACGCAGTCCCTATGAGATATCCCTAATTCCTGGGACCACCTACATTATTGCCGAGGAAAAGCCGCAAAAGAGCCTGGAGCTCTTCAGCGAGCTGGTGGGGCACGGCATGGAGGGGCTGTGCTTGAGCCGCTACAATCCATTAACCCTTAATGAAAGGTATAATGTACCTACAGATGCGGTCATATGGCTGACGCAAAAGAGCGAGCCGGGATATAAGGTGGTGGACCCGACGAACTTCCCCCGGCTATCCAGCATGATCTCCGATTTCCTGGACAAGGCCAGCTATCCCATTATCTTGCTGGAGGGAATGGGATATCTCATCACCCAGAGCAACTACGAGACTGTTCTCCGCTTTGTTCAGTCCCAGAGAGATGAGATCGCCCTAAAGAATGCCGTAATGCTGATTCATATCGATCCCCTCTCACTGGACACAAAAGAGCTGCATCGTTTGGGAAGCGAGATGGAGCCGTTCAAGACATAAGATCGGAAAAAGCCTTTTAATAGTTGGAAAGTCTATTTGCTGTTATGAGTGATGCAGGACTGATATTATTATTCATAGTCATAGTCTTTGGCGCATTCTTGATACTGAGATCCCTCAAAAATTTCGTGGTTAATGCCATAATGGGGCTGGTGATCCTTATTCTTGCCAATGCCGTAGCAGGCCTGGGCATTGGCTACAACTGGCTGGTGATCTTGATCTGCGGCATCGGCGGAGTCCTGGGAGCATTCCTGGTGATACTGCTCCATTTCCTGGGCTCTGGAATCTAAGGAGAATCCGATTTTTCATTTCTTGCTAAAACGCTCTCGAGATTATCGTTTATTGTAGAATTAATATTATTAAGATTCTGGAGCAGCTCATGGCCGGTGGGCGTGGTCTTGTATAGCCGTTCTTCTTTTACCAGATACCCGTGCGAAGTTAACCATTCGAGGTATAAGCCCGCATTTTTAAAATTAAGATTTACCTGGTAGACGATTTTGGTTTTACTTGATCCACCCGTCTTGCAGATATTGAGAATACAGCCAAGTATCTCCAGCTTATTTCGTCGCGTCATCTCTGCACCCCACTCTATGTCGGCCTCCGTATACTATATTATATCAGATACTGATAAAACTTTCGTAACTTTAATATCATGTGCTATTGAGAAATTCGGGCGGCGTCTCACAGTACGCACTCGCTGCAGTCCCGGCAGCCGCACTTGATGTTGGATATCTTCCATTTCAGCGCCCAGCGTTTCATATCCTTGACGAGGTCGATGATCTCCAGACCGCTCTTTGTGAGGGTGTACTCGCTCTTCACGGGAAAGAGGGTGCGGTCCACACTGTTCTCGATGAGGCCTTCTTTCTCCAGCTCCCGCAGGCGCGCCGAGAGCACCTTCTGGGTGATGCCGAAGAGGCAGCTCTTCAACTCGGAAAAGCGCCGGGTGTGCCCTTCACCCTTGTAAAGCTCCAGGAGAATGAGCAGCGTCCATTTTCGGGCAATGTACTTGACTGTCAGGTTTACAGTGCATCCTTCCTGCATGGTATCTTTGCAGAAACGTTCTAGGCTAAATACCTTGGTATCATTAGTATACCAAGTCGAAATGGAGGATATAGAAATGGCTGCAATTGAGAAACCGGATATGTTCTGCTACCAGTGCTCCCAAACTGCCGGGGGCACAGGCTGCACCATCAAAGGAGTCTGTGGAAAGGAAGCGATCGTGGCCCGTCTGCAGGACAACCTGCTCTTCGCCATCAAAGGCATCAGCGCCTATCTTTACCATGCACGGGAATTGGGCTATACCGACCCGGAGGTGGACGCCTTCATCGAGCGGGGCTTCTTCGCTACTCTTACCAATGTCAACTTCGATCCCCAGGAGTTTCTGAATCTGGCAGTCAAGGCTGGGGAGATGAACATCAAGACCATGCAACTGCTCAAGAAGGCGCACATCGAGACCTTCGGCGAGCCCACGCCCACGCAAGTCAGAACAGGCACCGTCAAGGGCCACGGCATCCTGGTCACCGGCCACGACCTGCATGCCCTGGACAGGCTTTTGCAGCAGGTAGAGGGCACGGACGTCTTCGTCTACACCCACTCCGAGATGCTGCCTGCCCACGGCTATCCGGGTCTGCGAAAGTACAGAAATCTGGCCGGAAACCTGGGGGCAGCCTGGTTCGACCAGCGAAAGCTCTTCGCCCGGTATCCTATGGCCCTGCTGGGAACCTCCAACTGCTTCCTTATCCCCAAGGAGGAGTATAAAGACCGCATGTTCACGGGCGGGCCGGTTTACCTGCCCGGGGTAAAGCATATCGACGGCTACGACTACTCTGAGGTGATCGCAATGGCCCGCTCGCTGCCAGAGCTGCCGAATGCGCCCGGCGAGTATGTGCTGACCACCGGCTTTTCCACCGCGGTCTTGCTGGGCCATGCTGCCAAGATCAAGCAACTGGTGGAGCAGGGAAAGATCAAGAGATTCTTTTTGGTAGGCGGCTGCGACGCGCCCCTCAAGAAATCGGACTACTATCGCGAGTTCGTGCAGAAGCTGCCCGAAGATACTGTGGTGCTCACCCTGGCCTGCGGCAAGTTCCGCTTCAACGACCTGGACCTGGGAGACATCGAGGGCATTCCCCGGCTCATCGATCTCGGCCAATGCAACGATGTCATCGTGGCACTGGAGGTGGCCCAGGCGCTGGCAGGACTATTCGGCGTAGGCGTGAACGATCTGCCCCTGACGCTGGTGGTAAGCTGGATGGAGCAGAAGGCGGTGGCCATTCTCTGGTCGCTCTTCGCCCTGGGAATCAAGGGCATTTACCTGGGGCCCATTGTGCCAGGCTGGATCAATGCGGATATGCTCAAGATCCTGGTGGATAAGTACGATATCAAGCTGATCAGCACACCGGATGAGGATATCAAGAAGATGATGGGATGAAAGTACCAGTACAAATTTTTTCTCCTTTTTAAGTCCAGATTTTCTGATTTGTATTCTGCTGCAAAGAGCTCTCTTGCCTGAATTACTTTTAGGCAAAGTACATAAACTTAGAAAATAACACCATTATAAGCCCCTGATTATATCGCAAAGGAGGCAAGAGAGCATTTATACAGTTATAGAGCTGGTTGGATCGTCCCCCATCAGTTGGGAGGATGCTGCTAGAAATGCTGTCGACGCGGCGTCTGAATCCCTTTGGAACCTAAGAATTGGCGAAGTCACGGAGTTGGATGTCAAGATGGACGATATGGGAAAAATAGCCTCATATCGGACCAAATTAAAATTTTCATTCAAATACGACAACTGGAAGGTAGAGCTCGGCTGGAAGGTCCAGAGATGCATGTCATCTCCGACCCCCTAGAGATCATCGCGTCCTTCTCTTGCTCTCCTTGCCGCTTCTGCGCCCCCAGGCAAGCCGCAGGCATGTGCATGGCGGCCTTCTGCTGGGCCTTTTCATCTCTCCCATCAGCGCGCGTGCACATTCAGATCAGCACTCGCGCGGGACCTGGGCTCGTTCCCACCCGCAAGCCCTAGCGCGACCTTCTGTCTGCATCGCGCATAGTTGCTCTGGCTCCCAAGATCGCCCGCACGCCACTGAGCAAAAGGGCGGGTCAGTGGCAGCGGAGCTGGTGGGGTGCGGGTGAGTATCCGTGGTGATCGGATAAAATTGAAGCTCTAGCTCGGAGGTTGCAGCCAGTTTCGATGTCGTTCGCTTTTAAGTGGGCATCCGAGGCCCCTAAAATCGCCTTGGTTAGACTGTAGTATATTCAATATTTGTAGTAATATTTTTTGATATTAATCTTTTATGAATATCGACATACTCCGAATCAGTACTTTTCAGGGCGATCGGTTTTGTCGATTTAAATGGTCAATCGTAATGTATTTATTCGTTGAATGTCGTAGTTCGTCTTCTATAGTACAGTGCGGGTGAGAATCCGAAAATAAATTTCGAATAAAGGATAATAGAAACACTGAAATTTAACAAGTCGTAGGTGGGGGTTGTAGTCGGATGAACAATAACGTCAGATTAGCTTCAGCTATCTCTGAAAAGGAAAACCGAAACGAAAATTTATCGAAGGCCAAATATGTTTCTGAAGATGCCGATCGTGTTAAGGCGATGTTTATGGCCAATATGAGCCACGAGCTTAGAACGCCTCTAAACGCCATCATTGGTATCTCCAGTTTGCTTCAATTGGAGGAAAGCCTTAATCCTGAGCAGAAAGACCTGGTTGATATCGTAAGGAATAGCGGAGAGGAGCTGCTAACCCTCGTAGAAAATATACTTGACTTTTCCAGAATTGAAGCCGGAGAGATCAGGCTTGAGGCTTCGCCCTTTAATCTATACAATTGCATTGAATCCTCTCTTGCAATGTTCTCCTCGGCTGCGTCTGCAAAGGGGTTGAATCTGGCTTGCAGCATAGATGAAGACATACCTGCTATAGTTTCCGGCGATCCGAGAAGGCTCGGGCAGATCCTTAAAAATCTGCTGGAAAACGCTATAAAGTTTACTGAACGGGGAAGGGTTGCGATTCATGTTTCTTCCAACTCCAATCATTTGGTTCATTTCACTGTCAAGGATACAGGTATCGGAATTCCCGCAGACAGGAGGGATTGTCTTTTCAAATCCTTCAGTCAGGTGGATGATTCTTTGACGCGCAAATATCCGGGGATTGGTCTGGGGTTGGCAACGAGCCGGAGGCTGGTTGAACTCATGGGTGGACAGATATGGGCCGAGAGCCGCGAAGGTGATGGGTCCGCCTTCCATTTCACCATTAAAGCGGAAAGCGTTTCCTGTCAGAATATGCTTGCTGCGGCCATGCCTAAGGAGGAGAAAGACTGCCCGCTCATCTGTGATGTGGGCAGGTAGATCTGCGGCAGGGCCCAGGGGCTGGAGACGGCCAAGAAGATGCTGGCAGAGGTCTTCGGTGCCCGGCCCGGCGAGGTGGAAAAGTTGATGGCCTCGGCCTTCGCCAGGACCGTCTCCCGCCCTTGCAGCTTCTGCGCCTCCCGGCGAGCCGCGGGTGCATGGGCCTTGACATTCTTTATCCTTGGAAATGCCTGTAGAGTTTGTGCGCTCTGTCGATGGTCGTTATCTCAATCTTGTAAAGATTGTAAAGAGAATATATCTTTCGGCAAGCAGGAAGAAGATTATATCAAAATAAAAAATCTCATACGTATGCGCGTTTTGCTACTACCGAAGCTTATTTCTAGAGAACTGAATATAGATGCTTGGAATGAAATAAATGACCCCCTTTGCCTGGTCCCCCCGCTTTACCCTCACCCCCGCCATCGCCCGCAGCCTGATGCAGATCGAGGCAGCCCGCGCTCTAGTTTGCCACACCCCCATTTCGCATGCGGCAGAGGCCGAGCTTCGGTCCCGCGCTCGTGTGCGTGCGGCGCACTATTCCACCTTCATCGAGGGCAACCGCCTTACTCTGCAGGAGGCCGGAGTGGTAATAGTCGACGAGCATGCCGAAATCTCCGGCCGGGAAAGGGACGTCTCCGAGGTACGAAACTATTGGAACGCCCTCCTGCGCGTGGAGGAGTGGGCTCGGAAGAAAAAGCCTCTCAGCGAGGATCTGATCACGAGGCTGCATGCCTTAGTTGAAAGCGGCTCCATGGCGTTGCCCACGCCCTACCGGGACGGCCAGAACGCCATCAAGAACTCGGCAACAGGCGCTTTGATCTATCTGCCGCCCGAAGCAAAGGACGTACCAGATCTCATGGCCTCGCTGGTGCATTGGGCAAATGAGGCCGAGAGATCTGGGCTGCCCGCCCCCATCATTTCCGGCCTGGTCCACTACCAGTTTGTGACTGTACACCCCTATTACGACGGCAACGGCCGCACGGCACGCCTCCTCGCCACCTTCATTCTCCACAAAGGCGGCTACGACCTGGGCGGCTTCTTCTCCCTGGAGGAGCACTACGCCCTCGACCTGCCTGGCTACTACCGGGCCTTGACGGTTCACCCTCATCACAACTACTACTTCGGCAGAAGCGAGGCCGATCTTACCGCCTGGCTGGAATACTTCATCTCCACTTTGGCGGAGGTCTTCGAGGCTGTCAGGCAGAGGGCCCAGAAGTGTGCTGAGAATGGATGGCTGCAGGTAGCAAATCCCTCTCGCCGCGCCAGAGCCTACAGTTTATCGGCAAAATATCGGCAAAATATCGGCAATACCGCGGCAGCTTATCGGCAATGCCTGACAGGGGTAAAGAGAACGAGCCGTGATTAAAATATCCTATGAATCTCGTTTACCTTTTCCTTCAGCCCCTGCAAGGTCTGCTCAAGCTCCGCCGTGATTCTCTTTTTGGTCTCCGTCCCCACCTTTATCTCGATGTCCGGCAGCGTCAGCGGCTCTCTTTCCACCAGGTTCATGAAAAACTCCACCCAGCAGGGCGGCAAATACTCCGGCAGCGGCTCTCCCCTCATGAGGTGAAGCACGCTGGCAAAGGCCACGGGCACCACCTCCATGTTGTAGCCGCCCCCGCCCAAGGCCAGCAGCCTGCTGCCTGCATGCATCCGCGTCAGCTCGATGATGCGCTGCACCAGATAGGTATAGCCGGCGAGGGTCATGTTCAGAGTGGTCAGCGGATCTGAGTAGTGGGTGTCCACGCCCAATTGGGCCACCACTGCCTGCGGCCTAAACCAGTCAAAGAGCCTGGGCACGATCTCCTCAAAGGCGCGCCGGTATTCCTCATCCCCGGAATACATGGGCATGGGTATGTTCACGCTGTAGCCCAGGCCCAGGCCCGAGCCGATCTCATCGATAAAGCCGGTCCCGGGAAAGAGGTACAATCCCGACTCGTGCATAGAGATGGTAAGCACATCTGGGTCTTCATAAAAGATCTGCTGCACCCCGTCTCCGTGGTGGCCGTCGATGTCGATGTAAAGAACTCGTTCAAAGCGCTCTTTCAGGATGCGAATAGCCAGCGCCGGATCGTCGAAGACGCAAAAGCCCGAGGCCTGGGAGGGCATGGCATGATGCAGACCTCCGCCGATGTTAAAGGCGCTGCAGTCCTCGGCAATCATGCGCCTCGCCGCATCGATGCTGCCGCCCGCCAGGAGCCGCGAGGCCTCGTAAATTCCGGGAAAGACGGGCGTGTCGTCGCTGCCCAGGCCGAAGGCCAAATCCGGCTCTTCCGCCTGCACAGAGGCAATATATTCCCGAGTATGCACGCGCCCCAGATCCTCAACCTCTGCTGGCTTGGGCTCTACCTTGCAGGTGAGGTCGTCGATTAGGCCCTCTTCCTCCATGAGCTTGTAAGCCAGCATCAAGCGCGCTGGATTGAAGGGATGCTCCGGGCCGAAGTTATAGGCCTGGAATCTGTCGCTGTAATAAAGATAGATCATTTGTAGCCTTTCTCAACCAGGCCATCGCTCCAGTAGTTATCGCATCTTTTGCAGTAGAAAATGGTCTCGATTACGATCTTCTTCCAGCTATTTGCATCCAGTGCCCGCCGGAGTTCCTTTTGCTCGCATTCATTGCCGCATTTGGGGCAAAAGGGGACGTAGTGTTCTAAAGCGCCCTGGTCCTCGTCAGCCATTTTCCATTCCTCATTAGTTCAGGAAGCCGGGCAGGGCAAAAAAGCTGTCGGTTTCAATGCAAATTGACTCTGCAGTCAGCCGTGAGATCTCGCGCTAGTCCATGATCGGAGCTATGAAGCGGCACAAGCCAACGGTGAGAGGCGCGCTGGGAGGCTCCATTAGAACGGCTTGCTGTAAAGGGACGCGGTGTGAGATTCCAGCTCAGTGACTGCTGATGTCGATAGACTCTGATTTCTTAGAGAGGAATCTCTTGGACAAAACTCGCACGTTATTCATAGTACCTTATGCAACCTTCCCAAATTGGCCTAAATCCATTACAACCTAACTTTTCATTCACATAGTCTTAGCATAATTTGGTTTACAATTCACTGATAGCAAGATAATCAACATCATTAAACGCAAAAAGAATAAAAAATCCGTCGCGCACCATCTATAGGGTTTTGACTCTGAAAGGTATCTGATAATAATATCTTGCGGTTTAAAGTATATCGTGTGTAGTCCCGAAAGTATTTCGCACACGCTTTACCCCTGAACCTGTAACACGGGTTATGAAATTGGACCAGCGCAAGATCCATTGGATTATCCGCCAAAAGCAGAAAGGGGTGACTACAAAGCAGATTGCACTGGATATGAAGATCTCGCGCAGGCGAGTCCAACAAATCTGGAAAAGCTATGCAGAGAGCAAACAAGAACCTGCAATTGGCGCGAACATGGGCCGGCCCAGGAAGCCCTTTGACGAGCGCGAGGCACAAGTCGTTGGCGAGGGATATCGGCTTTATAGATTTGGGGCTCGGATGTTGGAGGTCGCTGTAAGAAAGGTGTTTAAGATCCGCATCTCCCATAACCGCATTCACATGTATCTCAAAGCAGCGGGCCTGGCTCATGAAGATCCGAAGAAACAGAAGCGACGCAAGTGGGTTCGGTACGAGCGCAAGCATAGCCTATCCGCAGGACATATCGATTGGCATGAATCAGGTTGGTCAGATCTCAAGGTTTGCGTTATCATTGATGACGCATCCAGGATGATCCTTGCCGGCGGGGAGTTCATGAATATCAATACCGAGAACAGCAAGTCGGTCGTGGATGAACTGGTTGAAAGATACTGGTGGCTCTGCCCCATGCGAGAGCTTATCTTGGATCATGGTGCTGAATTCGGTGCCCATCGCATTCATGAAGATGGCAAATGGGATAGTGAATTCAAGAGACACCTTGAAAAACATGGCATAAAACCAATCCTGGCGAGGGCTAAGCACCCTCAGACAAATGGAAAGCTAGAACGATGG
>JAPKYA010000095.1 GCA_026394565.1 Methanothrix sp. | reverse complement strand
GTCGATGAAATTCTCGTCGATGACCAGACCGCAATCAGAGCAGACCAGCTCGGCGCGCTCGTAGTCGCGCACGAGGGTGTGGCTCTTGCACTCCGGACACTCCACAGTGAACTTCTCGAACTCGTCTACCTTCTCTTTCTCGCGTTTGAGCCGGGTCCTTTCCTTGAGCTTTTCCGGCTCCACCCTCTCTATCTCTCTCAGCTTCTCAATCTCTTCCACTTGCTATCTCTCCCCGGCGCCTCGTCGATATAGAGCTTCTTTCCGACGTGGGCAGCGGCATCTACACCTCTATTTGGTCGAACGATGATGTACGGATGATTAATGGGGCCGAATATATCGAAAACCTTTCCGACTCTGGTCCTCTTCTGATCCACAACCCAGGAATTTGTTCTGGGGATATTGTTCTCGCTTCCAGCAATCTGCTCGTTTTGGATTATCAATTTATTCTGTACTACATGAAGAGCGGTGCCTAATCTCTTCAAGAGGCCACCTCATCTATATAGATACAGACTTAATATTTAAGCCTTCCGAAAACCATTTATAAATGTCTATTTCCGGGGCCCGCCTAAAGGTTTATCAACCAAAGTCCGGTAACCTATTGTATAATGTTCGAACAGCTTCCAACCGTACCCACATCAGATGAGCTCTTAAATAAGTCCTTTAGGCGTGCCTCTCGCGCTACAGATGACGAGTCAATGGTGCAGAACGCCGGCAATATACTCTCCGACAACCTCAGCAACCTGATTCGGAAATTCCCATCCTTTGATAATCTGCCGCCCTTCTACAGAGAGATGGCAGACATAATCGCGGGCGTGGATCGCATCCGAATCAGCCTTTCACGCCTGGATTGGGCTTCCAGACAGATAAGATTGATCTCAAGAGAGTATGTAGGCAATATTAAAAGGTCCCGGGGTCTGGACACCACTCCCGCCCGAAAGTCGGCCTTTGGGCGCTTCTCTTCGGTAATGAGGTCCATTGAGAAAGATCTTCTGTTCTTGAATGAAGCTCGCAACCTGCTTCGCAAGATGCCGACCATTGACCCGGCGGTGCCGACCATTCTCATCGCCGGCTACCCCAATGTGGGCAAGTCAAGCTTCATTGTCCGCATCACTGCCGCAAGGCCGGAGATCGCCAGCTATCCATTCACCACGCGGGGAATCTTCGTAGGCCACTTCTACCGAGGCGAGCAAAAGTATCAGGTGGTGGATACGCCTGGGCTGCTGGACCGACCCATGGAAGAGAGAAATGAGATTGAACGGCAGACCGTGGCCGCCTTGAGCCATCTGCAAGGAGTCGTTCTGTTTATCCTGGACCCAAGTGAGCACTGCGGCTATCTTATCGGTTCGCAGCTTTCTCTGGCCGAGGATCTCAAGAACTGGATTAAGCTCCCCATGCTGGTTGTGGCCAATAAGGCCGACATATTGAGATTTGGAGAAGATAAAAATATACTGCAAATGTCCACCGAGACTGGTCAGGGCGTCAATGATGTGCTGGATAAGCTTGTCTGCCTGGTTGATGCCATGCCGCGCTATGTCCCTGCTGATCTTGATCAGAACGATGAATGCGTGCCTCCCAGCCTGAGAACGTGAAGCCGTTCGAAAAAGCATTGCTCGTCGGCCACCACATCTACGGTCAGACCGAAGGCGGCCGCCGTCTCCTGCACTTCTGCTAACCCCGTAAGGCTGGATATGAGCAGCAGTGCTCTCCCTGCGGGCTGAAGATGCCCAGCCAGATCCTTAAGAAATCGATCAACAGTCAGCCGGCCGTTCTCTCCCCCGTCCAGAGCATAGTCTATCCATTGACCGATTCTTTCTTCCGGCTGGGTGGGCAGGTAGGGTGGATTGAAGAGTATCAGGTCGAACTTTCCTTTGATTCCCCTGAAAAGGTCAGCTCTTATGACCTCGATTCCCCTGGCTCTGGCCGACTGGGCGGCATAGGGATTTATGTCTGTGGCTATGAGGCGTCTCACTCGCGGCCCAAGCTCCTGGGAGATAAAGCCGCTGCCGCAGCCGATCTCCAGGGCCAGGTCCTGCGTGCGGGCCTCGGCCAAGGCGGCTCTCTGGAGGAGATAGGTATCCTCGGCAGGCTGGTAGACGATATCATTCCACATATTCATAAAGCCTGTATCCTTGATGATCTATCCCGACCAGGGCGAACTCTTTGCAGGGCATGACCACGCTCTTTTCCATCAATCCCCCGTGAAGCAACTCATAATCATGCAGCGATATCTGCCTTCTCTCCTGCAGCCTTTTAACCAGACCTCGTAAGGGCACAGAGCCGGCCTGCTGCTGCACTATGGCCGAGAAGAAGAGGGCCGAGCATCCGCTGCCGTAGGCTCCAAAGCCCAATCGTTCTCCCGCATGGATTTTCTGCATCTCCAGGAGGCTGGCCAGGCCCAGGTAGATCGATCCGGTGTAGATGTTTCCCACCTGACGGGAGAGCATGGCCGTATCCCTGACTTTGGCCTCGAATGCCTGCAAAAATTTCTGTGATTTTGCGAAGCGCCGGACATAGTCCGCATCTGCCGCCTGATATTTTCCGAGATCTTCATACCCAAGAGATTGCGGCTCAGTTCCCAACTCCATCTCGATCTCGCTGCATCTGCTGCTTTGTCTCCAGTCATGGCGCAAGATTGCAGCCGAAGCGTATTCGACCATTCTGGGATAGGGAATATGAAAGAGAAGGTGATCTATGAAATCTGTGATGCATTCCCCCTTGCCCGGAGTTATTGCCCCTTTTCTCACTGCCCTGGCGGCAAATGAATCAAAAGCCCCCTGCATGGCATCCAGATAGCATTGATTGCTGTGTTTACCGTTTACAACTGCGGTTGTGCAACCCATGGGCCGGAAGAAGTCGTTCTCATTCCTGGTGAAGGAGCCGTAGATCTGCTCTAAGGCCAGCAGCCGGGGATTTTTTTTCACGAGGAGGGCCACGCTGCCTGCACCCTGCGTGTACTCCCCTGCGGAGGCAAGCGGGTACTTGGCCACATCCGAGGCAATGACAATTCCAACCTTGCCTTCCTCTTCCAGAGCCGCCCAGAAGCTGAGGCTCTCAAGGGCGAAGGTTGTACCGATACAGGCTGCTTTAAACTCAACGGTACTGCATTCTTGAAAGGATCCCTTTCCGTAGATCTTCTCCAGCATGCCGATGACGTAGGTTCCCATGGCCTTGGCCTCGTCCAGGGATGACTCAGTTCCCACATAGATTTTGCCGATCTCTTCCGGGCGAAGGCGAGCTCGCCTCATCAGATCCAAGAGAGACATGGCCGCCATGGTGACCGCATCCTCATGCAGATCGGGAACGGCCATGCGTTCGATGCCGATTCCCTTAATAAGCTTGCCGGGATCGATGCCTCGATTTGTTGAGAACTCTCCAGCCAGGGGAAGAAAGAGCCTGGGCACATAAACGGATAGATCATCGATTCCCACGGCCCGGTCATTGCCTGCCGGCATATCTTCAATACTCCTGCTCAAGATCGGCATCTCCTTGCTGCTGGCCATGGGTGGCTGGATATTATTTCAGGTTTTTGCTGCCACTTCTTAGGAAAATATATCAATGAGAAACGCCTAATATGATTTAGAATTTAGGAGTGATAGAGATATGGCAGATGGAGATGTATACAAAATAATAGAATTGGTCGGAACTTCCAAAACGAGTTGGGAAGAGGCAGTCAAGACCGTTGTTGACAGGGCTACTAAAAGCCTGAGAGACCTTCGCATTGCTGAAGTCAAGGAGTTGGATGTCCGACTGGAGAATGGAAAGATCGCGGAGTACAGGGCCAAGGTCAGGCTTTCCTTCAAGTATGAGGGTGAAGACTAGACCATTAATTCACAGGGCCGAACGCAATTTATTCCCGGTCTTCTATTTTTATTCAATCGTGCCTGCTTTCGGCACCAGTTTGATCTCGAAAAGCTTCGGCCACAGCTTTCCGGTTACAAATAGCCTATCTTCTCTCGCATCATAAGCAATGCCGTTTTGCACATCCACTTTGCTGCCCAAAATATCGTTTTCCTGCAAGATCCCATGCAGATCAATTCTGCCTAACACCTCGCCGCTCTCAGGAGAAATTATCGCTATCCAGCTTGTCGGCCAGATATTGGCATAGATCTGCCCTTTAATGTACTCCAATTCATTTAAGCCCTTAAGCGGAGTTCCGTTGGCTGTGACCTTTATTTGCCCCTTTTCAGCAAAGCTCTCAGGATCAAGAATGTGCAGGATATCCGTGCCATCGCTCATGATCAGACTCTTGTTGTCGGAGGTTATGCCCCAGCCCTCAGTCTGGTAGCTGAAGTTGCCGATCCCTGTAAGATTCTCCTTGCCGTAGACCAGGCCCAAGCCCGACTGCCAGGTGAGCTGAATGATACGATCTTTCCAGAGGGCTACGCCCTCTCCGAATAAAGTGCTCTCCAGATTGGTCTGTTGCAGAACGCGGCCCGTTTCCAGATCGACGCGACGTAGCGTTGATCGCCCATACAGCCCAGTTCCCTCGTAGAGCACTCCTTCGTCATATACCAGGCCCTGAGTGAATGCGAGGCTGCTATGGGGATAGACATTGACGATTTGATAGCCAAAGAGGGGAATGGCGCCCGCCTCGACGAAATGAGAGCTGCCCTGTGCCGCAAAGAGCACAACTGAAGAGAGCAGAACAGCCGGGAGTATCAGGAGAATAAATCGGGATGAGCAGGCTTTTTTTATCATGGAATCACTTCCTGCAGCGGCCTTCTAGGTGAATGCTCCCTGACAGGCTTTGCATATCCCAGCCGGAAGGTTTGCTGAACCTGTGACATCCCTGATTGGGCGGGCAAGAGTTTTGTCAGATTTGCCTTTGTCTGCTGCAACTCCAGTGCCTGGCTCATGGGATGCAGGCTTATGCCCAGAGCCGTGGCCGCCAGCCAGAAACGCCCCAGGGTCCTTCCCGCCTTGAGGGAAGAGATGCTATCGTTATTTGCTGTGCTGATGAAGCCCAGATAGGGCGTGCTGTTGATCAGCTCGGCGTCCGTTTTAGTTTGCTGCGGACCCATGTCCAAAAAGACAACCGCCAACTGAGCCATCTTGGCCTGCATGCCTGTCGGCCCCATGACGCCCTGGCCCAGCCAGTGGCCCAGCTCGCTCTTGTATTCAGCATCGGAATACTGGACCCCATTTGCCTGCACCACGAGATCTAGGAAGCTTTTCTTTATGGCAGGATCGCGGGTTATGAAGATACTGACATCCGCATCAGAGCTGAGACGGTAGATCGTCTCCAGATCGGCTTCGGAGATAGAGCGCGGCTCGTAAGGATTGCGGTTGGTCTGGCGGGAAAGGATAGCTGAGAAGAGCCGGGGATCTCGAGACGGATTGGAGGGATTGGCAGCCGGCTGCAATACTACTTCAGCAACAAGATCCTCCTCTCCCGGGAAGTAGGCAACACTGGAGTTGTAACCGAAGTGGTCCGCCGCAATAATCAGATTTTCCAGGGCACAGCCCAAACTTATGCACAGCTCTCTCTGATCTGCGTCCGCAACCTGCAGTCGTCTTGATTTGTCGGCAAAGACCAGGATACTGTCATTGGTGACGTTAAACTTCCAGGGCTGGCTGTTATGGCTGGAGGGCGCGAGAATGGCATAATTGAGCAGGAAGGTAAGCTTCTCCTTTGCGCTATCATTTGTGGGAAAGTCGCTTTCTTTGATATTCCAGGCTTCCTGCGAAGCCTCGGGCTGCATTAAAACCCCGGCCAGCACCATTCCTAAAATCAAGAATATGCTAATCACTACAACTTTAGTCGTCGATACTGCCATGATCTCCCGCCTTGTGCCTGCTATTGAGATCGAAGACCTATATAATTTAGCAAGGTTTATTTGTGAGCAGTTTCAATCATATCAATTGATCAGGAGGATTGAAATTGTTAAAATTATTGATTGTCGCTCTTCTGGTAACCGGCACTTCATTAGCATCTTCTGCTTCCCTTAATTCGACTGGAGAGACAGTTGAGCTTCAGATAGTGGCCCTGAATGATTTTCACGGCCAGCTTGAGCCGCCCTCCGGCAATCTGACCCTCTACTACAACAGCACCAATTATCCTTTTAAGGTTGAGGTTGGGGGCGCAGCATATCTTGCCACCCAAATCAAGGCGCTGCAAGCCACCAATCCCAACACCGTTATTGTATCGGCTGGGGATTGCATTGGCGCTAGCCCTCTGGTTTCCGCTTTTTTTCACGACGAGCCCAGCATTGAGGTTTTGAGCGAGATCGGCCTGGACTATTCCGCAGTGGGCAACCATGAATTCGACAAAGGCGTATTGGAGCTGCAGCGCATGCAGTACGGCTGCTGCCACAATATCGACGGCTGCCAGGATATAGATCGCTTTGTGGGAGCGGGCTACAAATACCTCACGGCAAACGTGGTCAATAGTAGTACTAACAGCACGCTCTTTCCGCCCTACAAAATACAGGTTATAGATGGAATCCCTGTGGCCTTCATTGGCGTATCCTTGAAAGATACTCCCACCATTGCTATGCCATCCAATGTTCGCGGCCTGTCATTCCTGGATGAGGCTGATTCGATCAATGCCGCTGTTTCGGAGCTGAAGGAAAAGGGAATAAAGACAATAATCGTCCTGATTCATGACGGCGGCCAACAGGAGGGGCTGCCCAGCGAGAGCAAAAATTTCTCAGGACCCGTCATTGATGTTGTCAAACGCTGCGATAAAGAGGTGGATGTATTCGTAACGGGGCATACTCATCAGTTTTATGTCTCCACCATTGACGGGCGCATCGTGACCCAGGCAAACTGGCAAGGTAAGCTCCTTACCGATATTGATCTAGTCATCAGCAAAGAGACGGGTGATGTTCTTTTGGCCAGAGCCAAGAACGTTGCCGTTACCCGCGACGTACCTGAAGATGCAGAAGTTTCAGAAATCGTAGAAAAGTACTCCACATTGGCAAAGCCCTTGACCCAAAAGGTAATTGGATCGATAACTGCTGATATTTTCAAAACGCCGGGCAATTCCGGTGAATCGGCTTTAGGCGATGTCATTGCCGACACCCAGTTCCACTCTGCCGGCCAGGAGGGCGCAGTAGTCGCTTTCATGAATCCTGGGGGAATTCGCACCGATCTAATTTACAAAGCGAGCCGGAGCGAGGGGCAAGGCAATGTGACTTACGGTGAGGCTTTCAGCGTGCAGCCCTTTGGTAATAGCATATTTGCCGTAAATCTGACCGGCAGCCAGATCGATGAGCTGCTTGAGGAGCAGTTCGACAATCCAGCCCCAGGAGAAAATAGCATCCTCCAGGTCTCTCGCGGCTTCAACTACACCTGGAATAAAAGCGCTCCCTCCGGCCAGAAGGTCGATATCTCCTCCATCAAGATCAATGGAAAAACCATAGATCCGAAGGAAAGCTATCGCATCGCTGCCAACGGCTTCCTGGCAGAAGGCGGAGATAACTTCACCGTCTTTAAAGCCGGAGCGGATAGGGTCTGCGGAATTAGCGATCTCGATGCCTTTAATGAATACTTCCAGGCATTCTCGCCAATCTTGCCCGGGCAGATGGACCGGATTGCAGTTACAGGTTAGCCAGTAGGTTAGCAAATGATTGGCGAGGCCAAATAATTCAACGTTTTGACTTCGCGGCTTCGCGCCTTCGCGTGAAAAGGAATATAAGCTTCGATATGCATCATTAGCAGACCACATATTAAATAAAGGTGGCAAGAGTGTTAGAATCTATCCAATGGATCACAGAAAATGATGGAATCTCTAGGACATTCATTATCGCTAGATGTTTATTTCATGAGCTCTGATAGAATGAAGCAAGAGGAGATACGAGGGATGCTGGCAGAACTGGAAGATAAGAAAGGCAAACTCGGGCAGGAGTCCCTTGCCTTCAAGGATAGACGCAGTCAATTAAATGCTGAGGCGAGCAAATGGGCCGCCAAGCGAAACGAGCTCAATAGGGCCACTGAAGAACTGATTGATAAGGCTCAAGAGTTCAAGAAGCTGCGGGACGAGAGTAACAAGAATGTGGCACAGTCCAAGAAGAAGAGAGATGAGTCCAACGAGAAGACCAACCAGCTCTATGCAAGGATAGACGATATCCGAAAGAAGTACAACCTCGCCGGTGAGCGCTCCATTAGAGATCTGCGCCGCGAGATGGATCATCTGGAGTTTCGGCAACAGACGGAGGTTTTAAGCCCGGATAAAGAGAAGCAACTGGTCGATAAGATCGCTGCCCTGCGTGCAGAGTTCAAAGGAAGAAAAGAGCAGCTTGAGAAGAACGAAGAGCTGAGAAAGCTTCTCGATGAGGCGCAAGCCTTGAGAGATCAGGCATCAAGTTACCATGATCAGGTAATCAGGTTCGCGGAATTGGCCCAAGAATGCCACGATCAGATGATAGCCACCTTCAAAGAAGCCGATCAGACTCGTGCCGAAGCCGATGCCGCTCACAAGGAGTTCGTGAAGGTCCAGTAACATTTCCGCGATATTTTTTTTTGCAGCCAGGCGGAAACAAGTAATCCCCTACGAAAATCATGATTGGTGAGCTTCGCCGAGAGATGCAATCTACTTCCTGCATACTGCGACACAAAAAATTCAAACTTTACTCACTCCCATATCACAGGCTTTGCTGCTGATCTCGCAGATCCGACAGACCTCGCGCTCTTCATTCAGCTGGCGGGATGCCGTGGCCAACACGCTGGCGTTTACAATGTTCCCAGCAAGAAATACAGCGGCTGCAATCTGATCATCTGGAACGCCTAAATCTGAAGCTAACCGGATATGCAATTTCAAGCAGTGGCTGCATCTCATGGCAGCCGAGACCGAAATGGATATGAGCTCTATGGTTTTGGCGTCTAATGTAGAGCTCCTCAGAATGGAATTGTTGTAAAGCACTTTCGTTATTAGAATATCTGGATTATCCTTCATGAATGAAAAGACATAGGGAACCTCACCATAGGTGCTCTCTACATCTCGTATTATGTCTTCTGCAGCCTTCTCCTTACCTTTGGCCAAAATGGCATCCAGCTCATCATCTAAGCCTATGATCATATCCTTCTCCTAAAATATTCATGCTACAAAGAATACAGCCGGTATGATTGCCCCTATTCCCATGTCATTACCTCCCCTACTTCATCAGATTTGCCGTGCATCTTTGCGGATACATGCTTATTACAGCAGCTATGATTACAAATATCGCTGCAAAAACCATAACCAGTTTAGGTGTCTCAGGCATGAGATGTACCTGCTTATCCATCCCTGGTATCCATTTAGGATTATTCTCAACAACCCATGCGATCCATTTCTCATGCTGAAGCATCGCATCAGATTTCTGTAGGGCCACAGTTCACCTTCATCTCCACTCTTCTTTCTCCGTCCTTGCACATGGGGGAAACTAGGCCAGAAGATCCTATCAGCTTCTGGCCTGCATCGATTGCTGGCTAGGACATTAGGTATACACTATCTGCTAGTTTATCAATATTGTGGTAAGAAAGCATATTTATTCCCCTTTAAAGTTAAAGTTTACTAATTAGTTTTTCAATAAATAGTAGAAATTCAAAAAATGAAAAACGGAAATCCCATCTAAAAGGTATTTTACCCTAAAAGATAGTAGCCAGGGAATATGGGACTAAGTGGTTGTCTAATTTCCGTTAAATTTTGTCCAGTGCAATGTCCAACGGCCTTTATAGTCTTACGAGAAAATTGATATAATAGGACAGCCAGAATAGATCTTATGAAGGGGGATCTTGTAAGGATACAAAATAGTGAAGAGTTACAAAAGAGGCTTCGTACGGAAACCGATGAGCGTGTCAAGCCCAGATTG
>JAPKYA010000084.1 GCA_026394565.1 Methanothrix sp. | reverse complement strand
CGATTTGCAGCAGCCAAAGCTCTTGAGATCGGTTGGGGTGGGGTCTCAAAAGTCTCTTCTATAACAGGATTATCCCGAAGGACCATCGATAAGGGCGTTCAAGAGCTTGAGAATGAAGATGAATTGGAGCAGCCGGAGAGGCTCCGTAAGCCAGGTGGCGGGCGGAAGAAGGCCGAAGACAAGGACCCGACTCTGATAAACGATCTCGAAGAGATCATGAAGGAAAGCACAGCCGGCAATCCAATGAGTCTTCTCAAATGGACATATAAATCAACCTATGCCATAGCTGAGGAGCTACAGCTAAAAGGGCATGATGTTAGCCACGATACAGTGAGACGCCTCTTGAAAGAAGATAACTATTCGCTTCAAGCTAATAAAAAAACATTAGAAGGTAAATCAGGTCCGGAGAGAGATAGTCAGTTTCGCTATATTAATACACAGGCAACCAAATTCATAGACGAGGGCGATCCTGTAATTTCTGTAGACGCAAAGAAAAAAGAGAAAATTGGCGATTTTAAGAATTCAGGTAGGACTTGGAGGCAAAAGGGCGATCCTGAACAGGTAAATGTGTATGATTTCCCATCGCTGTCAATTGGCTCTGCGATCCCTTATGGGGTTTATGATCCCAAAATAAATGATGGATTGGTTAATGTGGGCAAGAGCCATAACACGGCTGAGTTCGCCGTTGAAAGCATTCGACAATGGTGGAATATCGTTGGGAAATACCATTATGCAGAGTGCAAAAAATTGCTCATCTGTGCAGATGGCGGGGGAAGTAATGGAAGCCGAAACAGAAGCTGGAAATTCTTTTTGCAGGATTTGGCGGACGAAATTGGAATAGCAATAACAGTCTGCCATTTTCCGCCTGGGACAAGCAAATGGAATAAGATTGAGCATTGCATGTTCTCATTCATAAGCATGAATTGGCGAGGAAAACCGTTGACCAGCTATGAAACGATTATCAAGCTAATCGGTTCAACCAAGACAAAGAAAGGACTGAGAGTAGAGGCTCGGCTAGATGAACGGGACTATGAAACAGGGAAAAAGATCTCGGATGAAGATCTGGCACAACTAAAAATTATCTTTCATGAATTATATCCTAATTGGAATTATTCAATCGAGCCGCGTGTAAACTTGCCTATATCACAAAATATTGAGTAAATTATTTATCGTCAACTCCTAAGCAATTTTGTTGTCTTTCCGGGGTTGATGGATCAAATGATTCGATGAGACTCATCTTTTTATTTTCCTCATAGAGTAAAACATCTGAGATTGAACCACAATCCTCACAGATCAATTCAATTTTAGTGTTAAATCTCAATATTCCGGAACATTCGGTACATAGAACTGGCGAAGTTACCATAGGTTTTTTATCATCATTGCGATTCCTGCAGATGCTGAATACGCATCTTCCTGCTATTGATGAGTATTCATTCGTTTCTCCACTTCCAGCGATGACAAGTGTCCTATCCAGTAAGTATTGTGACTTCTCGCCCTTACTGGCAAAGAATATTGGACGATTTTTATATAACGTGTATGAGTAATGACTGTTATCGGTACAGCCCTTATTCTTTAATCGCTTCTCTTGAACTCGAAGCTTCTCGCAATCTTTGCAATATGTAACCCTTCTTCCGCTACGACTATATGTATTTTTTACGTTTAACTCCGTTCTGCAGTTCCTGCAAAAACGAGGACCGGCTTTCTTAGGTCTTCCACTAGGCTTGCTAGGGGTCATGCGCAGACCCCCGCCGGAGCAATTTCGCCAAATGACCCAATCTCCTTTTCTGGGTATGTTCTTACAAGGTATTCTTTTCCTGTAATATCCGTATGCAGTACCCCAATTTTATGACCCAGGAATGGCTGTAGTTCTTCTTCCATCTCTAGGGGAAGAATAACAGTCACCTTGCCGATCCCTGCAAATAGGACTCCATCATCTTCACTCAATCTCCGAAGTTCCCCGACAGCCTCTTCATAGTAAGAAAGTCGGTAGTATGCATCTCTAGCTGTTGAATTTCGAATTTTTTTCATTTTTTATCACCTTTTTTTCCTTATACCATACGAGGCTTTCAATCTATTTAAATGTTTTTATATAATTACTTATTAAAAACAATTAAAAATAATAACTGTTTATTCTAATTTACTAAAAAACATAATTGTCTTCCACAGCGGAATTTATTTGAAGATATAGCGACATAGTTAGACAGGAATGTTCAGCGAATCCCAGGTCAAAGTTATTTTAATTCTGCTAGATGAGAAGGGATATGCGGAATGGTACCTTGCCGAACATATAAAAATGAAAGAAAGTAATTTAAATCCGGTATTAAAAAAACTGAAGGAAATGGGTATCATAGTCAAAAAACTCAGAGATTCAAGAAGACCCAAAAGCGAACCGGGAACTAAAGGATACCAAGAATTTGCATGCTATCTAAATAAGAGTCTTGAAACACTTAAAACGATAATACGAGAATTAAAAGGTAAGAAATATCCCCAGATTGACGCAGGTTTCATATTGAACATCATTTCAAGAAGTAAATATATCAAAGTAATGATAGACCTTTTTGGGGAAGAGGTTAATAAAAGTGCAAAAGAAGAATTAAATAAAACTTTTCCATTCGCAAAAAATGGTTTTTATACGAATTGGGTTGGGGATCTTTTTCCTAAAGATCTATCCGATTTTAAAGAAAGGCAGGTAATTCTTAGAGACAGTAAGTTAATAAAACGACTTCCTACGCCTTATATCGAAGAGATGGAGAAAGAAATGGCAAAGGATCTGAGAGTATGCCGATCAAATATCGAGATTTGGTATGATAATTACTTAGAGAGTATATCGCTTGATCACGAAAATCATGATCCTTAACCCATCGCGAAGAAAAGCAGATGGTTTCCAATAATCTGAACCAATGTCTCTTTTCCCGTATAAGACCTAAATTCCAAGTTGGGGTATATGCGCGAGGTAGCTCTCGCGAAGCTCTTTCTTGTCAATATGATGGTAAATGTCGATGGCCTCTCCTCGCGTGTCTCCGCGCAGCTCTTTGACGAAATCCCTAGACATTCCCGCCCTGAGCAGATGAGTTACAAACCAGTGTCGACAGCAATGAGGCGTGAATCGATCCTCCAGCCTGATGGCCTTAGGATCATGCAGGCCCACACGCTCTGCGTGCTTTTCGATGAGTCTCTCAATACCTTTAACGGTGATCCGCGTTCCTATCTTTGATATGAAGAGCGCCAGATCCTCTGCACCAATTCGATTCTTGCGGGCAGCCAGCCATCTCTGCAAAACGGCAATAGCCTCATTATCCAGGAATAGAACGCGATTGGTGCGCTTCTTCTTGTGTTTAAGCGTTACCTCGCCTTTGTCGAGATCTACATCTGTAACATCCAGGCTAGTAAGTTCGCCCACGCGCATTCCGGTTTTAAAGAGCAAGACGAGTATGCATTTATCCCGGCTGTCGAGGATGGAGTTGACGAGTCGCGAAGCATCTTCCACACCGATTAACTTTCTGATCTCTGAATCGCTATCACTCTTATAGCGGCGAAGGTAGTACTTCCTGAAAGGCAGGATGGGATTGTACTCAACAAGCTCTTCTATTATCAGAAACTCGTAGAAGGCGCTCAAGCAGGTGTAGATCCGGTCGATTGTCTTGAACTTTACTCCTCTTTCCTTCAATCGGCTCAAGAAATCTCTGAGATCCTCTCTGTCTGCGGTCAGAGGATTCTTGCCTCTGGTTTCCAGAAAAAGGCAGAACTCCTTTGCTCTATAGATGTAATCCATGGCCGAGACCATGTTACGGAGATTGCAGTCTTTATGGAATCTCTGAACGAGGTCGTTTGCATTATTGTTATGGGCGCAGGATTTGGCAATCATTTGATCCACTTCCAGCCTTTGGCAGTCTCTTCTACCAGGCCAAAACGCCTGAGGGATTCGAGCTGGTTATTAACGAGCTTAACAGCCTCGGTTTCACGTGGATCGATGGCAAGTTCCTTCAAGATAGAATAGCCTTCGAGAGCCTTGTCGCGTTGCAGAATCTTAATTAGCTCCTGGTCATGGTGTCTGGTTCCTTCACCCATTTCGACCTCCTGGAAGCTGGCATAGCGCGCTTTGTAGACCTCTGCGTCCATCTTTTCCAGGAGCATGGTCTTTATCTTTAGCTCAGTGCGAAGCTTTTGAACCTCTTCTTTGGACTCAGCAAGCTCTTTGACTATTTCAGATCGAGGAGTTTCATCCTTGGCGGCACGAAAGGCTTCCACTGCCTCGAAAACGAATTTTGACATAGGAAGCCCTGCCTTCGTAGCATCTTCTTCCCACTCATGCTTTGCTTCTTCCGATGGAAGATAGACATCAATATACCTTTTTTTCAGCCCTGGAGTGACCATATCAAGCACCAGTAAGCTGATAGGCTTTCAAGGTATTTAAATCTTACCGGTATTAACTTCTAAGTCTTCAGAAGCGTAGCCGCTCCGTATATGATAAGGGTGACGATCAGGATGGACGAAGCCAAAGCGCCGGGAAATTCGGGAATGCTCTGTGTAATGAACGTCAAAACCAGAACGATAACCAGCGCCAGAAATAGAGCCGCAGGAACGACCTTTAGAGCGCCCGGGCTGCGTAGGTCGCCCAATTTGTCGAAAAGTGCGGAAGGTAGAGGTCCCTCATCCGGCTCGATATACTCTTCTCGTTCCTCTGGGACCCTTTCCCTTTCTCGTTCTTCTCTCTTCGCGGAAGTGATGATCTCCTGGCTTTCGCCGCCCTGGTCCTGCCGGAAATCCTGGTAGCTTTCATCATAATCTGAGGCATCCGGCCTTTGCCTCACCTCGTGCTCATGCACAGGCTCCTGCCTGGGGATGATACGCGGGCTTTCATCCTGTCTACTGATTGGGTCTATAAAACGATCATCAATACGGCTTCCTGTTCGCTCCCGGCCGCGCTTCTCCTCGCGGCTTTCCGTCGCTCCCGCTACTCTCTGCTGACGGGTAGCTGATCGGTATCTTTGCAGATCTCGATCGCGAGAGAATGCTATGCGCCGGGGCTCTTTCTCCACTTCCTCATTATCGGCATCTTCTCGGTCCCCGCCGTCCATTCTCTGGGCCACAAGATCCGCATCCTCATCTTCCTCTTCATCGCTTGCTTCTTCCCTTTCCAGGGCCTCACCCATCAGATCGTCCTTCAATTCCTCGTTCCCTTGCAGATCTGGGTCTTCCAGATCATCGCCCGGGTCTTCCGAATCGCGCAAAAGAGTGATAGGCACCCGGCTTTCTCCGCTGCTGCCGGAAAGAAGTATCTCGCCCTCCAGCCGCTTCTTGTTGGCCGGCATCCTGGCCAGGATGGGTATGATCTCCTCCAGGACCACATAGTGATCCGGCTTCTTCAATCGCACCGCCTTTAAGACGGGACTGCTGGCCTGCAGAGAAATATTAGACGGCTCCCCGTGATTGACGACCTTGAGATTGAATATGGTCTCCTCACCTGGAAGAAGACGAAGAACTATGGGCTTGGCCGCCCCACTGCCATTATTGATGTGAACAACATGATCCAATGCCGAAACTCCCCCAAACCATATATTGCATAATATTGTATAAATATTTTGCTAGTGGATCTCCTTGCCTCCCCTAAAGTCGGACTAATCTCTCAGATCGGGCGGCAGCATATTGGGTATGCCGTCTTCAATAGGATAGCATTCCCGGCAAGCCTGACAGCAGAGCTTGCCCGTCACAATCTCCAACTCGTTCTCTTCGAATACCTCTAAAGTTAAGTTGCCTTTGCAGAGCGGACAAGCCAAAATGTCAAGCAGATCGTGTTTCATGGATCAGGACATCTATTCTAAAGAAGTATAAACCTTTGGCCCAATTTCTGAGTCCAAGTCGTCTTTGTGCCTTTGTGCCTTTGTGGTGAGCGTAGTAGTAAGCTCTAACCCCACATCCAGGAGCGTGGCCGCATTATTGTAGAGAACAGCTTGCGCTTCCGCTTCACAAAGCCCCAGACTTGCGATTATCTCCGCCGCCCTTCCCGGCTCCTCCCAGGGATAGTCGCTGCCGAAGAGGACCCTCTTTGGCCCGATATCTCTTATCAGCTCCAACATATCTTCCGGGCCCATGAAAAAGGAGACGTAAGCCGTATCGAAATAGACATTTCCGCCGGCGGGCAGAAGGTGCCGTCTCACTTCATCCCACATGCGCAGGCCCCCCAGGTGGGCCAGCAGCAGCCGCAGGTCGGGATAGCATTCAACGGTCCTGGCAAAACGCTTCGGCGTGCCAAAGACCTCCTGCCGGTCCAGGGGGTCTCGGCCCGCATGGGCCACCAGGATCATCTTTCTCTCTATCAATGCCTCGTAAAGTTTGCCGCAGCAGGGATCATCGGGATAGACCTCCTGCAAGAGCGGCATCATCTTGACTCCCTTAACGCCGCGGGCAGCCAAGCGGTCCAGCTCAGCCTCCAGGTTTAGCATGAAGGGATGCACAGCTCCGAATGCCGTCAGCTCCTTGCCCCCCGAGACGGACATAACCCAGTCGTTGAGGCTGGAGACATCCTCTCTGCCTTTGGCCAGGGGCAGGAGCACCGATTGGGCCACTCCTGCCGCCTGCATCATGCGGCGCAGATCTCCGGGCGCGCCCGTGCCCGGCACTGCCACCTTCAGTTTCCTTTTAGCCGCGGGCAGGATCTTGGCCGCCACCCATTCCGGGTAGATGTGGGTGTGAAAATCGATGATCAAACTAAATTATCCCCATCTCTGTGAGCCTCTCCGGCAGGTAGGTCTTGGTCACATAATCCAGGCCCTTGCCGGCAAAGGCCTGCTGCTCTGCCTTTTTCTTGAGGTCTATCTGCAGCCTGATCTGTTTTTCCCAGTAGGGCGTATTAAACCGGGGGTCGGTCAGTTCGCTTCGCAATGCCTGCATATCCTGATCGGTGAGCTTGTCTGTAGAGAGGTTGTAGTCCACGATATCGCTGGGCTGCACCCCCAGGAAGCGCGCCGTCGGGGTGACCAGATGCTCTGAGAGATGAGCGCTCTTGATGGCCCCGTAGGCGATGCTTGCGAAGATGCGATAGGACCAGGGATCGCCATCCGTGAAGACCACAACTGGGATGTTCAGCTCCGCATTCAGCCTCTTTATGATGCGGCGCGTAGACCGGGCCGGCTGGCCTTTTATGTGGACCAGGATGGCATTGTACTCCTCATCAAAGCCGTTCTCGATCAGCCGGGCATACATTCCGCCCGTCTCAATGGCCATGACCATTTTGGCATCGTGGCTTAAAAATTCTATGTTATCTACATTGAAGGGTATCTGGTAGCCGGCCTCGCCCACATCCTCCTGGCAGTGCATCTCCCGCTCGCCGCGACGCGTTTGCTCTTTGAGGCGCAGCGGCCCGAAGACTGCCGCTCCATCCTCCTCCGGCCGGACGTGAAAGTCCTCCCGGTGTAGAGCTGTGACAATCTCCAGATCCTCGATAAGCCGGTCACTCTCCGCCTGCTCATGGAATTTGGCGATATCCCAGTTCTCGGAGATGTAATAGATCTCTCTTAAGGTGGAGCCGCGATTGTTCTTGATATGCTCTTTGATGAGCAGCTCAGCCAGGTGAACCGTCTTGAGCAGCGTCTTGGCTCCGCGCACGGTCTTGACACTGCGTGTCGTCTCCTGGTCTCCATAAATCCAGACATCGTCCTTAGTGGAAAACTCGATATTTCCTTTGGTCCGGGAGGGCAGGGAGATATGGGGCACTATGCCCTGCTGAAACTGGTTGTAAAGAGTATTCGCGAGGCCAAGCAGCTTTTCCTCAGCCAGTTTAGACTTTTCCGCCTTTTTTATATTTAGCGTCCTTTCAAATTCATTTTTTTCGTCGGATTTTTCCATTGGCTAGATCACCCTGGCCCCTGTAACGATCTCCGCTTCCAGGCCCTCCACCACCAGCTCTTTTAAGGATATGCCATACGCCGCGATGCTGTAGCTGAGGGAGGCGCTCTGGCCCGGACCGATGGAGAGCTTCCAGTGATAGTCGTAGCCGTCTCCCAGGGGAATGACTTTGGCGGCAGGCGTGACGCTGTCGGCCTGCACTGCCAGCACCTCATGCAACTTAAAGGAGCGCACCAGTTCGCTGTGATTTTCTACCTGGATTTTGACGCATAGCTGTCCATTATTCCTCTCCACTTTCCGGAAGACTAGAAGGTTGCCCATGATTTTGGCTACCACCGGCCCGATATCCGGCACATCCCTTTCCAGGACATCGGAGAGCTTCTGGGCGATGCGCGGCAGGATCTTTCTTATGATCTCCTCCTTCTCCCTTCTTTCCGAGAGAACGCTCTGACGGCTCATGTAGCGGCGCAGCTTTCTGGCTACCTCTTTCAGCCCCAGATCGATCTCTGTCAAAATCTCCGGCATATCGGCCACTGCATCTTTGCTCTCCGAGGTGAAGGGAATGTTGGTGGAGGCGATATGAACCAGCAGCACCGCCGGGCCGATCGGCACGCCGCTTCCTGTAGGCTGGCCCAGGGAATAGTTCTTCCAGGAGACGCTCTCCACAGCGTGAGTTACGGCGCAGGCACCCTGCTGGTAGACGAGAGGAACGCGGTTGGCAAAGCGCAAAAGTTCAATGCGGCTCTCCTTCTCCAGCTCTCCTCCATAGCCCAGTCCCACCTCGACCAGGAAGGGATTGCCAGAATAGACGGATACGGGCCGAACCGTGGTGGCGATATAGTCCAGCCTAAACTCCTTTTCCAGGCCGGCCTTGATCAGCTCCTCGCCTATGGGGGACAGACAGTCCACGGGAGGCGACTTGACCTTGATCTGCTTGAAGGCGCAGTGCAGGCGAGATGCCGCCTCATGGTCCAGGCCGGTGGGGGCCTCCTCCGGATCCAGGCTTGCTAATCTGCACAGCTCCTGAGCGGAAATGGCGCCGATGGAAGAGAAGGTCTCTTTTAAAAAGACGCGCAGCTTCTTTTTGTCGGTGTAGCGCAGAAGCTTGATCAGCTCGCCCAGCTCAATTCCGTCCGGATGAGGGGAAATGGCATAGGCTTTTTTGGGCAGACTCTCTGTAGCCCTCTCGAAGACTTCCACGTTGCCTTCCGGCTCCACCAGGGTCAGGCGCGCATGGGGATTGACAATGGCGGTGCTCTTCAGCGAGCCATAGACCGATTGCCTGCGGCTCCTCACATAGGTGCCCTCCATCTCCAGCTCCACGCGCGTGCCCCTGGGGCGTTCCCAGTCCATATCCTCGGATTTTAAAATCTCGGGCTCGTTTTTGGCGGTATTTATGAGCAGCTCGCAGTAACGGGCCGGTCTGTCCGGAGCGATCTTGGAGATGACCTTGGTGGGCCTGCCGCTGGTGAGCTGGGAATAAAGCACCGCCGCGGATATGCCGATGCCCTGCTGGCCGCGGCTTTGCCGCAGGGTATGAAAACGCGATCCATAGAGCAGTTTGGCAAAGACGCGCGGGATCTCCTCCTGCACAATGCCCGGCCCGTTATCCTCAACAATAACCTGATAGTATTCGCCGTTCTTCTTTATCTGCACAAAAATGTCCGGCAGTATCCCGGCATCTTCGCAGGCATCCAGGGAATTGTCCACAGCTTCCTTCACGCAGGTGATGAGCGCTCGCGGCGCCGAGTCGAATCCCAGGATCTGACGGTTCTTCTCAAAAAATTCCGCTACGGAGATGGCTTTTTGCTGCTTGGCCAGCTCCTCTGCAATTTCCATAAAAAGGGGAAAAAGGGCTAGAGTTCAGCCCCGACTACTGTCTGGGTGGCGGTTACGTTGTCTATCTCACGGATGACATCCACGAGCTTATTCAACATACTCAGGCCCTCAACCTCGATGATGACCACGAAGTCGAACTCGCCGAAGACATGGTAGACATCCTTAATGCCGTCTATCTCTTGCAAGGCATTGTAGACGGTCTTTTCCTGTCCCGGCACCACCTTTACCATCGTTACTCCAATTACCATATTGATTCACCCATGCTATAGAGCCTCAGTACATTATATAAAACTTTTCAGCTCTTCTTGCCGAAGTCTATGGTCTCTACCTCTTCCTCATTCTCCGGCGCAGGCCAGGTATTGTTGGGCTCGCTCTTCTTTGGCTTGCTCTTTCGGGAAGGGGGCATATCTTCCGGCTTTTCCGGATCTGCCGGCGTAGCGGGGGGCTTCTTCTCACTCTCGACAATCGCGCTCTTCGCGGTTTTTGTCTCCGGCGGCATGTCGCTCTTGGTCAGGTCCGCCCTCAAGGAGGAGAGCGCGCGAAGGACCATCTGCCGGAGGTGCTCTATGTCGGGGTGGTAATGCTGCAAAGCTCTATCTGTGTCCTGGGCGGGAGTGGAAGAGGAAGTGGAAGCAGGCACATTGTCCGCGGTAGCGAAATCGCCGGATACCGGGATTGGCCTGGCATTCTTCAGAGCCTGCAGCCTTTCCAGGGTACGCCTGGCGGTGTCCATTATCCACTGGTTTCTTGTATTCTCATCCACCCGCTGGATGGATTCGGCACGCAAAGATATGATGATTTTTCCGTCATCGGTCTGATAGAGATTGGGCTTGCCCACCACGGCTACAAAAGAAGGTGCCTCCATATTAGCCAATATATGGGCCGCTTCCGGTTGGTATTCCCCAGCATATATCAGTATGCTGCCTGTGGGATCGACCACTCTTCCCTTCCAATACTCCTTGTCTGCACCAATATCATCCTTCTCTGTCAACGTGCCGACCATGAAGACGCGATTGCATTTTGCTCCCGTAGGGGTGAGGAGGTACGAAGGCGCATACTGGTGCTGATCCTCACCGTCGCGGAAGGAGTAGTTAGAGCTCTTCAGCTCCTCTGCGAAGATTCTTTTTGCCACTTCTCGTGAAAATCCTGCCATTTTAAGCCACCTCCGTCGCAGCTATGAGTTCGTCCACGTGCGTCGACGATATTGGCGGGATTTCATTAATGCTTTCCACCAGAAGATAGCGATCAATCCTCGGTCCGGTGATGGAAAAGTATCTGCCCACTAGCTTGCTCTCGATCAGGCTGCGTACAACTTCGCTATCGAGGGCCTCCATGGTCATATGCTTGGCATCCTCCAATGTCAAACCTACCAGACGCTCCGTGGTTTCACGATTGATCAATACATCCTGCGCACGGCAGCCGTCGTCCAGGACCGCTTTGATGCGCAGATCATGGGTGCCCTCTACCTTTCCGTGCTCGCTGCAGACACCTTTGGCCAAAGAGCGCTTGCAAACAGGGCAGCGCTTGATTAGCCCGGAGCCCTTCTGTACATCCACCAGGGCTCCCGAAAACTCCGCTGCTACGGATCCGATCTCTACATCAACATCCAGCGGCTCAATTTGGCTGGTGCGGTTCAGTTTTACGGAAAACCTGCCCTGAAACTCGTCTGTGACCAGGTTTTTGAGCAGGTAGCTTTTGCCATCCTCCATATCCGGCAAATCGGCCTTAACCCACTTCACAAATTTTATGGTGCCTGTCTCATCGCCCACCAACCCTGACTGGGAGATGGCTTCGCTATTTGTCTCCCAGAGCTGTGCCACCTTGACCTTCAGATCCACCCACTGACCGGGCTCATTGATCTCCACTACCTTGACGCTCTTTGCGGCTTTGCTGGCGGGCTTTGCCTCCACATCGACATCTAACGGCTCGATATGGCTGGTGCGATTCAGTTTTACGGAAAATCTGCCCTGAAACTCGTCCGTGACCAGGTTTTTTAAAAGATAGCTTCTGCCCAGCTCCAGATTGGGCAGTTCAGACTTGACCCACTTCACAAACTTCATGGACCCTGTTGCATCGCCCACCAGTCCCGTCTGAGAGATGGTCTCGGAAGCCGGCTCCCAGAGATCTAAAACCTTAACCTCCAGATCCACCCACTTGCCGGACTCCTTGATCTCTGCGATCTTGATCTTCTCCGAGCCGGCCCTGGCCTGAGGCACGATGCCGTGCTCTTTGAAGAAGTAATTCAAAACCGATCTTCTCGCCTCGCCTTCAGGCACGCGAAAATCCACGATGAGCTTCTTCAGGCGAGATTCGATATCCTCCTCAGGGACCTCGATCTTCTGATCCCTGAGACGAGCTTGTATCTGATCAACCAGTTCTTTCATAGACAATTCAGCCCCCTAATTTTTGTTGAGAGGTAACTGTAACTTGGGCCCGGATGTATTTAAACTGAATCTGTGCGGGGCGAAAGTAATCTATTCCAGGAACAGGCAGAAGCATAATCAAATGGAGATGCTAACCTGGTTTGGAAGAGTTGACCTGCAGACCGGATCTTTGCTGACCGGTTCCATGCTTGGCGCAGAAGAGGCAGACGGGATGATAAAGTCCCTCCCGCAGGAGTCAGCCGGTCCCTTTCCTCTTCCCCAGCCCGATTTGCGCGCCCTGGCCAAAGCCTGCGGCTTTGCCGCCGACGACGGCGAATATAACAGGCGGCTGCGAGAGGCGGCCTTAGGCCTGGTGCGGCGCAGCCTCATCGCCTGCACTACCGCTGAGCAGGATCTGCTCCAGGCCATGGAGTCCCTGGATAACCTGTCCCAGGCCATCAATTTGCTGGACGAGAGGCTCTACGAGTGGTCTCGCCTGCACAGCCAGGAGATCGTCCATGGAAAGGATCTGGCGGAAGGGCTAAAAGAAGACGAAAATATGGGGCTCCTGGCCAAAGCCATCCTGGGCCTGCGGGAGTCTCGCATGGCTACGGAAAAGGACGTCTCCGCCGCGATGCAGGCTCTGGCCCCCAATCTCTCCTCCCTGGCGGGTCCCGTCCTGGCGGCAAGGCTCATCTCCCGGGCGGGCGGCCTCTCCAGTCTGGCGCAAATGCCCTCCAGCCGGGTTCAGGTCATGGGTGCAGAAAAGTCTCTCTTCAAACATCTCAAGGGCCAGGCTCCTTCGCCCAAGCACGGCATCATCTACCGCCATCCTGCCGTGATCGGCTCTGCCAAAAAGCTGCGGGGACGTGTGGCTCGGACCCTGGCGGCAAAGCTGGCCATCGCCGCCCGTTTGGACTATTACGGGGCAGGCCTCTCTTCGGATCTGCAGGCATCTCTGGAAGCCCGCCTGAGAGATATCAAGCAGAGAGGACGCAATAAGGGCAGATAGGGATCAGATTTATATTCAATGCCCGGCCATGATGTTTTCAGAGGTTGTGGTGTGCAGATGAGATGGTGGCCAGGATCGTTGCAGCTCGGATTGTTGATCATATCGACATTTTTCATAATAGCTGGCACTGGCATACTCGTTCCTACGGCAAACTGCGTGCCTCAAAACCTCACCGAGCATTCCTGGATCTACAGCCAGGGAACCACGGACGAAATGCGCATCTACCAGTCGGAATCAGGTTTTCATGGACAGAAGCTGGTCATGGGAACGAGAGGGACCGGCACTGTGTCCCGAACGATTAATACTCAGGTCTACGGCGGCTATCCGGACGGCTACAATGAGATCTGGTCGAACGAATGGGGAGTATACCAGAACCGGCCGTCCAGATACAGTGCGCCCATAACCAATAGCGAGCTTAAGAACGCGCTATGCGCCAAGAATTATGAGGTGGGATCGGTCTACTCGGAGAGCTACTCCAATCTTGTGGATCTGGTCAAGGATACATCCGTCAGCCAGACCGACAACAACTCTGTCTACAGCATCCATTCCGAGGTGGAGGGGACGGCAAGAGTGGGGGCGCGGGTGCAAAAGGGCTCCAGCGCGGTGCCCATTTATGTCATGAGCGGATCCTATTCCGGATACTTAAATATGAGGATGTCACTGGAGAGCGGCAATGCATCCCTCTTAACCCTGCCCTGCCCCTGAAGGCAGCGGAAATTATTTTTATTCACAATGTCACGCAGCTCTGCTGCGCGGGTGCGCCGCCGTCGTTTCCCTGGGAGGCACCCGCGGGGCCGCTTAGCTTCTCATCAGCTCATATTCAGCACCGCAAAGGTGAGTGGGACGAGGACTATGGAGAGAAGTATATGCATCATGATGAGCGCCGAAGTGGTGTCGCTTGCGCACTTGTAATGCGTAGCGAAGACCGATCCCAAGACCGCACAAGGCATGGAACTGATAAGCGTTAGTACCTGGGTCTGTTCGACGCTGAGGTGGTAAAGGCCCGCCTGCACGTGGGCAATCCAGGGCTGCAACCCCATCTGGATGATTGCGGAAATAATTAATAGCGTCCAGATTCCCTTCAACGACTTAATTTTAAGCTGAAGTCCGAGAATGAGGCAGGCAAGCACTGCCACGGCGTTGCCGATGATGCTCAGTGCTTCGTAGAATGGTGCGAGAAACCAGTGATCAGTGGGAATCTGGAGTGGGGCGATAATGAGGCCCAGTGCGACAGCGAAAAAAATGGGCGAATGAAAATACTCGGCGAAAATGCTCGTCTTAGTCCCTGTGTTCCCTGATTCTTCTCCGAAGTGCATGGCTATGGCGGGGCCAAGGATAAAAATGGGAAGTCCCACGCCCAGTTCGCTGAGGAGTATGGCATCCGTCAGTGCTTCAGGATTATTCGGAAAAGAAAATTGAATAAGTGGATAACCGATCAACGCTGTGGAGCCGAAGGAAGAGGTGAGCAGGAGGGCACCAATCTTTTGCCTGTCAAATCGCAGAGCTTTTCCCGCGAGCCAGGCGGCTCCCATGGAGATGATGCCCGTCACGACCATGGCCAGAACCATCAAGAACTGGTGGCTCGATAGGGGGTGTGTCGAAAGCTGGAAAAAAATAAAGGCCGGAAGTGCCGCCTGTGTGAGGAGCCGTGCGCACAAAGCCGCATCCTCTTCCCGCACAATCGACTTTTTTTTCATGATAATACAGGAGACTACCACCAACGAGAAGGCAGATACGGATTCAAACACATGTAGATCCGCGGTCATATTATTCATGGGCGTTTCGACTCCATTTTTCAGTAACAACAATGGTTGCGACAGGGTCGCAACGGATGAAAGCTGAGTCCTTTGTCCTGATTACTTTTGCTCTGCACTTAATTGATATAAATATAATGCTTGAATGCTGAATACCAAGAATTATAAATAGTTAGTATCACACTATTAAAGAGTATGAATATGCATATGATAAGAGTAGCGTTGGGAATTTTGTTGCTTACGGCCTTGCTGTCTGCCTCTTCTTCAGCAGGCCTTCCCGATCCGCCCAAACAAGTTCTCATTCTAGCCTCTTATCATCCCGGCATGAAATGGGAGGACTCGATTGATTCGGCGATAAAGCTGCGTTTAGCAATCAGCATGCCATCAGCAATTATCCGCGTCGAATATATGGATACAAAAAGAATCGAGCCAAACCAGACCCGCCTCGCAGAATTAAAATCTCTATATATTCAAAATTATAAAAATAAGCATTTCGACCTGATTATTGCTACCAATACAGATGCCTTCAATTTCTTGCTTAAAAATAGAGACGAGATCTTTCCAGGAACTCCTGTGGTTTTCTGCGGTGTTATCAACTTTAGCGATAGAATGCTGGATGGAATGAAGGGATTCACGGGCGTCGTGGCGGCGTACGAGGCTCTTGACACCATCTCACTGATGCTTCATCTGCACCCCGCTGCTCGACACATCGCTATTGTAACCGATCAGACCACCACGGGCAAGGCTGATCGAAAGGTCGTCGAACAGGCTATCTCCAATTTCCAGCAAAATATCTCCAATGAGTTCCTGGACAACTTGACAGCGGACGAACTTCGTCAACGGGTTGCCGCCTTACCCAACAATAGCCTCATCTTACTTATGACCTTCAATCGCGACAGACTCGGGAGAGCATTGACCTATGAGGATTCATCGGCGCTGATTCGAGGAGCATGCTCCGTTCCCATTTATAGTGTTTATGATTACTATCTGGGATACGGTGTTTTAGGGGGAAAGATGATCTGCGGGACATCTCAAGGCGACACTGCGGCCGATCTGGCTCTTCGCGTCCTCCGAGGCGAGCAGGCAGAAAAAATACCAGTGATAAAGAAAAGCCCTAACTTTTACATGTTCGATATGTTTGAGCTGAATCGCTTCGGCCTTCCTCTTATCGGTCTGCCTCGCGATAGAGAGATTATCAACCAGCCTTTTTCCGATCATGCCCGTCTCATAGGTATGAACTTAAGCGGACTGGATCTGTCAGGGGCTAATCTGAGCCGATCGGATCTGCAAGAGGCAAATCTAAACGGTGCCAATCTGTCGGAGGCCAACCTCGAAGAGGCCTGGTTAAACCAAGCCACGCTGGTTAAAGCCAGGCTGAACGGCGCAGATTTGCAGGGAGCACGCTTGAGTCATGCAAACCTCTCATGTTGCAATCTGAATAATACCGATCTGACTGATGCCAAGCTGGATGAAGCAGATCTAACTGGTGCAAATCTAAGCAATGCCAGGCTCTCTAAAGCCGACCTAACCCTGGCTAAAATGCCCGGCGTAAACCTGGAGAGGACTATATTGATGGGATCCAGAATCAACTGGGCCGATCTGAGCGGGAGCCGTCTCTATTACTGTCAATTCGCAAGATCTGACCTATTTGGTGCAAACCTGAGCAACTCCGACTTGACGGGCTCGGATTTTACCAGAGCATACTTACCTAGAGCCGACCTTTCTAAAGCCATACTGAGAGATACCATATTGGAAAACGCGGACCTTTCCAATGTCAATTTATCCGGCGCTCATTTCCATGGAGGCAAACTTGATAATTTAAATGCGAATTATGCAGATTTTTCGGGTGCCGACCTCACGGGAGCCCTCTTGAGATCGATGAATCTGCAGGGAACAGTTATGCGCAGAACAATTTTAAGATCAACCAGTATAGAAGGAATGATATTGGACCATGCGGATCTATCCCAGGCCGATCTCAGAAATGCTAGGATTAGCACAATCTACATGAATAATGTAAACCTTTCCGGCGCAAATCTGCAAGGAGCCAACCTGACCATAATAGTCCTCAATGATGTCGATCTGAGCGATGCCAATCTAGTGGGGATCAAGTATGATAATGTTGCACTGCAATCACTGGCCGGATCAAATCTCGATGGAGCCAAAATGAGTGCTGATCTGCAAAAGGATCTCAAAGATCTGGTGGGATAATGCTGAAGACGAAAGCAATGCCAATCCTGGCATTACTGACCATGTTTATTGCCCCATCCCCAGGTTATGCGCCCGCCCCATCGGTCGAGCATATGGTTTACATAACCGAGCAATTTCCACCTTTCAATTATCAAGAAGAGGGAATGCTTAAGGGAATATCTGTTGACCTGCTGGATAGGATGCAAAATCGCATGGACCAGGACCTGAATCGGAGCAGCATCAGATTATCGGCATGGGATGTAGGCTATCAGATTGCTTTAGAAAAGAATAATACCGTTATTTTTTCTACGGCTCGATTGCCCGAAAGAGAATCGTCCTTCAAATGGGTGGGTCCCATAAGCCCCACCAGAATCGTACTTTTCGCCATGAAGGATAAGGCAATAAATATCGATTCGCCGGAGGACCTGAAGAAATACAGGATTGCAGTCATCCAAAATTCGGCAGAACAATTATTGGCCATTAAGGCGGGATTGGACCCCACAGATCTGGTCGTCGAAAATAATTCAAATATCATTATGAAATTTCTAGAAGATGGAACTATCGACGCCTGGGCTTATGCTGAGATTCCTGGCATGTGGCTGCTCAATAGATACGGCATCAAAACGAGTCAATACAAGACTATCTTCTATTTAGGAGACGATTTTGAGCTCTACTACGCCTTCAATAAGGATATACCTGACTCTTTAGTACAGGCCTTTCAGCGTGCGTTGAATCAAACGAAGCAGGAAAAGGACCTCGATGGTATTAGCGATTACGAAAAGATCCTATACAAATATATACCAACCAGATATAGCACGCAAAACGTAACGGATGAAAAGGTCATCAGGTTGGTGAATTTCACATTATCATGTATCGAAAGCGATGCTCCTGGAACATTTAAGAAAATCTCCGCAGGAGAGCACCCCTTCAAGGACAAGGATGATCCCGCACTCTATGTCTTTGTGTACGATACGGAAATAAATATGGTGGCTCATGCCGATAATCCCCAATTGGTCGGCATGAATTTCATGGGCAAGGTGGATGTCAGCGGAAAGAAATTCGGAGACGAAATTGTGGCTGGGGCTATAAGAAGTAGGACCGGCTGGGTAGATTATATAGATACAAATCCGGCTGAAAGCGGCCTCTATTATAAAACCACCTACTACAAGCTAACCAGAGGCAGTGACGGAAAGCAGTATGTAGTATGTTGCGGCAAATATAGAGAAGCACAATGATCTTGGCGACACACGATTTTGATGCATATTTAATTAATTTAAGGCGAGAACAAAAAATTAAAATAAATTTTACACCAGCGGCCTGGGCTGCTTCTCCGCCGGTAGCACCGGCAGCGGCATGGTATTGATTAGCAGCGGCTGCTCTACATCCTTGGCCCTCTCTACCAGCAGCTCCTTGCCCCAGCGGGTCAGGCCGAAGAGCGGCACGGCTGTGCCCACCTGTACCAGAGGCTTTACCTGCTCACGAATATGCTTTGAGGCGCAGCCGGTAACAATATCGGCTACCGCCAAAAGCCTCGCTGCCTCCTCAGAGCTGATGCCGGTGAGATGAACTCCTATTAACATTATCTTTACTCCTGCCGCCGTCTCCAGCTCTCGCAGCTTTTCCGCGGACGAGGCATCGGCAACAGTGACGGCAAATTTCTTGTAACCGGCCGCCGCTGCATAGGCCGCCCCTTCTATCTGGTCTATCCTGCCGTCCTGGGGTGAGAGCACATGCCCATCTCTGGCCCGGATGCCCTCGATAACCTCTGGTATGGGATCGGTCTTTACAAGCCCGGAGATATAGCCGCCCATGCCCTGAATGAGATCTGGTTTGGATGTTATCACTGTTCCCGCTCCATCGCAAACCGTAACCGCGCCGTCGATAATTCCTGCCTTTATGCCGGTCATCATGGACTCGGAGGCCCCAAAGCCCACAAAGATGCCCATCTGCAGACGGCGCCGCGCCGAAAACATGCCGTGATTTTTTATTCTAAACTCCATGTTGGCCGCCGCCGATTCGGCAGTCACCTTTTTTATGCCTCTTATCTTGTCAAAGAGGGGACACCACTCAATCAGTGGCTCGCTCGCATCCAGCACCTTTTCGCCTTCCACTTTGACGCGAGATTTGCCCAATAGCTCCATTATATGCATTTATTCCTCCAGGGTGGTGTAGACCCAACGATTGTTCTTAACATGAGTGCATCCGCAGGCCTGCCGGTCGACGCCCTCAATCTCTATGGTGGCATCAAAAGCCCAAAGATAGCTATCCTCTAAGTACATCTCTTTCATAAAAAGCAATGTAAAAGCTACTCTCTCTTCAGCCTGGCGGGCGACATATATCATATACATAAAAAAAATAATTTTTAAGATGACCAAGTTATTCTCCTCAACTGAATTATTTTCGACGAAACTTATATATATGTTATCATTCGTTATGCGCCTGGTGACCGCTTTGAATACATCAACCGCCTCAGACCTGAAAGTCGAGCGCGATGAATTTGCATCCATTCTCATGAAGGTAGGCCTGAAAAGGAACGTGGCCAAGGTATTGACCTATCTGGCTGGGGTGGCAGAGGCAACATCCCGCGAGATTGAGATTGGATCGGATCTTCGCCAGCCGGAAGTTAGCATTGCCATGCGGGAGATTCGAAAACTGGACTGGATTGCAGAGAGGGACGAGAAAAATCCAGGAAAGGGACGACCGTATCGCATCTACAAATTAAATCGAAGCCTTCCTGAAATTGTCGATTACCTGGAGAGGGAGAAGTCAAAGGAATCCGAGAGGATAATGAGACAGATTGAAAAGCTCAAATCCTTGAAGTCCAATTGAAATAATAACATTTTCTTTTCTATATGCAAAAAACTATATACTAATTGATTACTTGAATAAGGCAGAAAAAAAGTAGAGGGGATGGAGATAAAGTATATCATCGACGAAGCCCTGGGCAGATCTGAGGCCGAGAGCAGGATCAAGCCTTCCAGCATGATCCAGAGCGATGAAGAGCTGGTTTCGGTCTTAGAAGAGCTGACCACGGTAATCAGGGTCATAGGATGCGGTGGAGGCGGCTCCAATACCATCGATCGTCTGGCAGAGTGCGGCATCCAGGGTGCGGAGCTGTTTGCCATCAACACCGATGCCCAGCATCTTTTGCATATCAATGCCGACCGGCGTTTCCTCATCGGCAGGCGCACCACTCGCGGCCTGGGGGCTGGAAGCCTGCCCGCCATCGGAGAGGAGGCAGCCCAGGAGGATATCGATGAGATCAAAGCGGCTGTGGACGGGGCGGATATGGTCTTCGTTACCTGTGGTCTGGGCGGCGGCACGGGCACGGGAGCCTCTCCGGTAGTGGCGGAAGCCGCCCGCGAGGCGGGGGCTCTCACCATTGCCATCGTCACCATCCCCTTCAGCGCTGAAGGCACCATCAGAATGCAGAATGCCGAAGCCGGCTTAAAGAGGCTGCGAGAGGTTTCGGACACGGTAATCGTAGTGCCCAACGACCGGCTCTTAGATGTGGTCCCCAATCTTCCCCTGCAGGCCGCTTTCAAGGTAGCCGACGAGGTGCTGATGCGCTCCGTCAAGGGCATCACTGAGCTGATCACCCGCCCAGGCCTCATCAATCTGGACTTTGCCGATGTCAGAACCGTCATGACCAACGGCGGTGTGGCCATGATCGGCATGGGCGAGGCAGAAGGCGAGGAGAAGGCGCGCGACTCAGTCATGAAGGCTTTACGTAGTCCCCTCCTGGATGTGGATGTGTCGGGGGCAACCTCCGCTCTGGTAAACGTGGTGGGTGGCCCGGATATGACCATCACCGATGCCGAGACCGTGGTAGACGAGGTCTACCAGAAGATCAATCCCGATGCCCGCATAATCTGGGGCGCGCAGATAGACCCGAACCTGGAGCATACTCTGCGGACCATGCTTGTGGTCACGGGGGTATCGTCCCCGCAAATACTGGGAAAAGATCTGAGCAGGCGTGTGACCTCCAGGCACGGCATAGACTTCCTCCCCCGTCGGGCGCGCTACTGATCAAGCAGCACTGTTTATTTCTTGAGCGGATGTGATAGCAATTCTGACCGAGAAGGTGAGCGGTGAGCTTGAGATGCTACAGCGGCACCTGGTCATCCTCAAGCAAGTAGTTGAGAACGAGCCCATAGGCATCCTCAAGCTGGCGGAGGAGACGAAGATCCCCAGCCATAAGGTACGCTATTCTCTGCGGGTTTTAGAGCAGGAAGGATTGATCAAGGCTTCAGCTCCGGGAGCTGTGACCACTGAGGAAACCAAATCCTTTCTAAAAGAGCTGGACGGCATGATTGAGGATCTGGCCAAGAGGGCAGAGGATCTGTTGAAGATCAAGATAGCGAGGTAAATGCACTATTCTCGAATTGCCCAGGTCTTGCAAGAGATCTCCCAGGCCTCGCGCAGCCGTAAGGTCGATCTGGCTGCGGGCCTTCTCTCTGAGATTGAGCCGAAGCCCGAGATGCTCTGTCCGGCAGTGCGGCTGCTTTTAGGCGAACTGTGGCCCCCTTGGGAAGAGAGGGAGATGGGCATAGGCCCTGAGGCTCTCACGGCGGCATTGGCAGAGGTATCCGACCAGGATCTTCCAACTCTTCGGGAGAGATGCAGTGATATGGGAATGGTGGCTGAGGCGGCGCTGGGGCAGAAGGGGCAGCATTCCCTATTTTGCGAGCCTTTGCAGGCCCTATCGGTTTATAAAAGGCTTCGGCACATCTCTGCAATGAACGGCAAGGAATCGGAGCAGCGCAAGAATGCCCTGCTAAGAGGACTATTTTTAGAAGCAACTCCCCAGGAGGGCAAGTTCATCGCCCGCACTGCTCTGCGAAACATGCAGGCAGGCATCGGGCATATGACCATGATTGCCGCGCTCTCTTGCTCACTGCACTGCGACCAGGAGAAAATTCGCAGGGCATACAGCCTCATGCCGGATCTGGGCAGCATTGCCGCGATGGCTGCGAGCCGGGAGCTGGAAAGAGTTATCATCCGGCCTAAAGTTCCCACCAGGTTCATGTTATTTCGCAGCAGGGAGCCACAGGTGCCGGGAGCTTTTTTGCCCAAGTATCCAGGCTTGCGGGTGCAGGTTCATAAAATAAAAAAAGAAGTCATCATATTCACCTCACAACTACGAAATATCACCTTTGCCATGAACGGCATATCCAGGCAGCTCTGGGAAATCGAATCGGATTTTGTCGCGGATGCCGACCTCATAGGCTTTTGTGATACTGGGATTTGCGGCCAGGCGGAAATGCTGAGGTACATCAATCGTCGCCGACTCTCTCGCAAGAGCAGCATTTTACCGGCTCTCCTGGCCTACGACCTCATCGCCCTGCAGGGGGAAGACATTTGCAGTATGCCCTATCTGGATCGGCGAAAGAGGCTTTTATCAATTCTTGGCGAGCCCAAAGCCATGCCTTTCTCTGGGATATCTCCTGCCCAGGAGGATATTCTGATGGACAAAGGCGTAGTAGATGAATTTCTCAGTCGGGCGGGGATTGCCGGAGCCAGGGGGTTGTTAGGGCGGGATCTTCAGGCTGCCTATCGTCCTGGAGAAGTCGCTGAGCGGGATTTCATCATCAGAGTCGAGCATGATGTGATTGAAGGGAGAAGATCCGCCGCGAATGATCCTGCAATCCTTTGACCCCTGGAAGAGCCAGCTATGCACCTGTCCGCCCAAGCGCAGCCTCAATCCCTAATTCCCCGTTTTGCAGAGTGCCGTCCTAATGCGATGCTCCCTGCTCCCAAGCAACAAAAGAATTCGCAACGAAAGCCTATTATATCTTGAATGGCAACACTTTGAGCAAATTCTTCTCAAAAGGAGAATAATCGAGCTAAAGTCATAAAAACGCTATGCGCAATAGGGATTTGGAGGGATTTGATTTGAGGAAAGTTCTATCCATTGCAGCGACACTTATTATAGCAGCCATCATTTTATCGCCTGCTCTGGGGTACACTAATCAAGCTGTAGGAAATCAGTCTTACAGTGCAAAGTCAGGAAATCACGTCGAATACAGCTTTAAAACATTAAATGTTCCCGCCCATAACCTGACACCGGACATGGTGACAAACAAGTATTCTTTCAAGTCCCCCGCTGTTCAGAGTACCAGGATGCCCTACTCGTTCCAGCAGGGAACTGTCACACCCTACTCCCTTAAGCTGGAAGGTGTCAAAGATGCAACTCCTCTGGGCATGAAAACCAAACCGGCCGTTAAGCTGGGCAGCATGAATAAGCCTGTAGCTGTGCCAGTGGTTGAGCCCGTGGCTGAGCTGGCGGGTGAGCCTGTGACGAATACCGAGAATGCGACGGCTGCAATACGGGATCTTGGGGGCAATGATTTTTTTCTAGTCTTCGATGAGCCAAATCTCAATTCTAGTCGCAACCTGACATTTAAATAATCGAAATCAGTGAAACGGCTGCTGCGGGGTTTTACGTTTAGAAATAAATTGAGGCTTCAGGCAACTGGGTTGAATACAAATGTCATTTTTCCGTAGTCCAGCCGTTTTCAGATCATTACATCATGAGCATGGGCTTGAACCAATTTTGTTTTTTATTTCAAGAGTTGGTTTTGTGCTTGGACTGATTATCGTTAGTATTTTCCTATTGATCTGGAGTGCTTCAGCAATCAATGTTGCTAGTGAAACGACCGTAGTGCGTAATGACATAAATTCTACATCATGGAATATTGGTGAACCGACCCAAGCATTATGCAAGTCCTTTAACACCAAGTCTAAAAATGCAGACGCATATTACCAAGAAGGTATTAACCTTTACAGGCGGGGTGAATATATTGAATCGATTTGTGCTCTGAATGAGTTCCTCAAATCCAGTCGCCCGAATGGGACTGCCTTTCTTTACATAGGTCTCGCGCTCGGTTCAATTGGAGAATCTGATGAATCGATTCTTTTTTTTAATAAAGTCATTGATGTCGGATCAGAATATGCATATATGGCTTGGTTTAATAAAGGCCTTGTTCTGCACAAACGTGAAAGATTCGATGAAGCCATAACCGCTTATGATATGGCCATTAAGATTAATGAGAATTATACAAGTGCTTGGATTGGTAAAGGCGATGCTCTGTACAAATGCGAAAGATTCGATGAAGCCATAACTGCTTATGATAGAGCCATAACTATTTATAATAAAGCCATTAAAAATAATAAGATTTATGCACAAATTTGGTTTAATAAAGGAAATGCTCTATACAAACTCGGAAGATTCGATGAAGCCATAGCTGCTTATGATATGGCCATTAAGAGTGATGAGAATTATACAAAAGCTTGGTATAATAAAGGAAATGCTTTATACAAAAGCGAGAATTTAGAAAAAGTAATTAACGCCCAGGCATGTGTAGTCCCTCAGATCATTTCCAAAGTAGATAAAAGCAAGAAACTCGAAAAGGCAATCATTGCCTATGATGAGGCCATTAGAACTGACAATAATTTCGAAGACGCCTGGTATAATAAAGGCGATGCTCTCTATCTTCTCGGCAGATATAGTGACTCCATTAAAGCTTATGAAAATGTCACTAGAATCAATCGTAGCTCTGCAGATGCCTGGAACAATAAAGGGCTGGCCTTTTTTGGCCTTGGCGAATATGACAAATCGATTCTAGCCTACAACGAGGCCCTCAATATAAGTGCCAAATATGACGAAGCTTGGGCTAATAAAGGCCTTGCCTTTTTTAAGCTAAAAAATTATAATGAATCTATTGAGGCATATAATAACTCAATCAATATCAATAGCAAAAATATAGATGCATGGAATGGCAAGGGTAATTCACTTCAAGAGCTTAATCGCTCTGTAGAGGCCTATATAGCATTTGCCAAAGCGAAGGACCTTTGTGATTCTAATGATTTCAAGCGTTTTATCTTCTTGTTATTTTTAATTAGTTATATATTATTATCTGCAATGGGATACGGTTTCTCAAGGAAATTTGTCATATCAATAGAGATACTTGCTTTTTTTACTAATTTGCTGGGATTTCTCGCTCTTGCTTGGCTTTTTTCAGGATTATATGATTTTAAATCAACTAAGTTAATACTCATATATGTGCTTCTGATCATTGCTATTACACCAATTTTTTGGACCTCACTGGGTCTTCCCATGGAAGATATATGGCATAGATTGGTTAAAGCATTTACAATATCTAGAAAAAATTTAAGTTTTTTTCATATGATTAATAAAAAATTGTGTATTCTAGCAATAATTATATATTTAATTATATCTATTATTTTCTCCCTTCGTATGGTTAATTCTGATATGGCTATTTCAGAGATGTCAATGGTTCTCTTGCTTAAGCTTGCCCTTGTATTGATCTTACTAGTGAATTTGGCAGCATCTCTGCCATATATCGTAAACATACTGCTTTCTGTTAGAATTGATCACGATACTCGCAATATTTTGCTTATTTTACAATTCGGATATCTATGCTTAAACGCCTTGCTACTATCTGCTGTCCTCTGGATCTTTGGCATAAGTCATAGTGTTCTCTCTATCTCACCATTTTTCCTCGGAATTATGATTTTATTGATAGTGTTGCTTTTTTTATTTCCCTATTTTTCAGGGTGGCAGCGCGAAAAACGATGGCATGAATTATTGCTCAGAATCCGCCTAGAATGGATTGATGAGCTATTGGATATATTTGAATTTCCCAATCCATCTCAATATTCTGCAAAATTGCAGCGACTATCTCTTAGGATTGAAGACAGCATCAGGCTTCACGAAGAGAATGAGACAGTATGGCTAAGTAATGCGATTGATAAAGACAGCAAAGCAAAAAAGCGCGAAGCTATTTATGAACATGCGCTAGAGCGGAATGAACCGTATTCTTGCCATCAGGATTTTCTGAGAAAAATCCATGAAAATATTATTGAGTGCATAACTCAGTTAGGAGCACTTTCAGATGACGATGATCTATTAAAATTTGGGCGCGCTTATGCAGAATTGTATCGCCAAAGAAGAACGGCTATTTCTGAGATGATGGAACAAGAAAAAAATACAAAACCCCTGTTGTGGATCGGCTTGACTTTTGGTCTAACCTCTATCGCAGCGACAGTTCTGACACTCATTGGCGAGCGGCTGGGACCGACTTTGATTGAAATAGTTCCAAAAATTATTAAGGGATCATTAAATGTGGTTCCTTGATATGAATGAGGCTGGCGTCTGAGCACAGCTTTGAAGAATTTGCTCTGATGGTCTGGTTTATCAAGAGATCCTCGTAGTTCAATCATTAAATCACACAGGAGAAGATCCGCCGCGAATGATCCTGCAACCCTTTGATCCCTGGAAGAGCCGGCTGTGCACCTGTCCGACCAAGATGAGCCTCAATCCCTATACGGGATGCCCGCACGGCTGCCTTTACTGCTACGCCTCATCCTACATCCCCTGTTTTGCAGAGTGCCGCCCCAAGGTCGACCTATTAAAGCGCCTGGCCAGGGAGGCGGCCAAGGTGGAGCCGGGCACCCTGGTGGCCATGTCCAACAGCTCCGATCCCTATCCACCTCTGGAAAAGGAGCTGCGGCTCAGCCGGGGCTGTTTGCGAATCCTAAAAGCGCGGGGTCTCTGTGTCCAGGTGGTGACAAAGTCGCATCTGGTAGCCCAGGATGCTGAGCTATTGGCCGACATGTCTGCCTGCGTGGCCATAACCGTCACTACATTGCAGGACTCAATATGCCGCAGGCTGGAGCCGGGCGCGCCGCTGCCGGCAAAGCGCCTTGCTGCCATGGCAAAGCTGGCGGAAAGGGGTGTTTCCGTCTCGGCCAGAATCGATCCCATCATCCCCGGCATCAACGATGAGGAGATCGAGGAAATAGTAGTTGCAGTCTCACGAGCCGGAGCCGGGCACATAACCTCGTCAGCTTATAAGGCCCGGTCGGGAAATATGAATAAGATCATCTCCGCTTTTCCCCAAGAAGGCGCGGCTTTAGAGAGCCTGTTTGCCGGGGGCGGGAAAGTTGCTGGAAGCTGCTACCTTCCGGCAGGAACCAGGCGCGATCTGATGCTGAGGGTGAAAGAGAGTGCACAGCGAGAGGGAGTGACCTTCTCCTCTTGCCGGGAAGGATGGGCAGCAGTCCCGGGAATAAACTGCGACGGATCGCATTTATTGATTTCAATGAACCGACTGAAACACAAAAATAATACAGAGGGCCAACAGGCCAGGTAATTTTTTGCCGCCTGCAGTTCGTATCGTCCCTACGGATGAGGCGAAGGGGCACAAATGCAATGCCGTCCCTTAATTGTGGTCTTGGTCCATGAAAGTCTATTTATATGAAGAATAACTAGACTTGACGACAATTCTTCTCAAAGGGGAGGATGTTCAAGCTACAGTCATAAATGCTATGCGCTAGTGGAATAGGAGGTATTCAATATGAGGAAAGTTTTGGCTATCACCGTGGCCCTCATGATAGCAGCCATCGTTATAATGCCTGCTTTGGGGTACACTAATCAAGCTGTAGGAAATCAGTCTTACAGTGCAAAATCAGGAAATCACGTCGAATACAGCTTTAAAACATTAAATGTTCCCGCCCATAACCTGACTCCGGACATGGTGACAAACAAGTATTCTTTCAAGTCCGCCGCTGTTCAGAGTACCAGGATGCCCTACTCGTTCCAGCAGGGAGCTGCCACACCCTACTCCCTTAAGCTGGAAGGTGTCAAAGATGCAACTCCTCTGGGCATGAAAACCAAACCGGTCGCAAAGCTGGGCAGCATGAATAAGGTGGTTGAGCCCGTGGCTGCACCAGTGGTGAATGAGCCCGTGGCTGCACCAGTGGTGAATGAGCCTGTGGCTGCACCAGTGGTGAATGAGCCTGTGGTTGCACCAGTGGTGAATGAGACCGTGGTTGCACCAGTGGTAAATGAGACCGTTGTGTCTCCAGTGAATGAGACCAAATTCACTATCGAAGGGTTGGTCGCAGATATTAATCAAACCGGCCTTGCTGGCTGGACCATGAACCTGACAAAGGATGGAGCAGTTATCAATAGCGTTCCCACAGCCGCTGACGGCAAGTTTGCCTTCCCAGACCTGGCTGCCGGTGAGTACACCGTCTCGGAGGACCTCAAGCAGGGCTGGAGCATAATCTCACCCGCCGAGGGCAAGTCTGTAGTGACAATCACCAATGCCAGTGTGACAGACCTGGTATTCGTCAATCAGCCCGCAGCATAGAATGTGACCGCTTCAGTCAATTACACTGCAATACAAAAAATCAGGACCCTGGATCTCCAGGGCCCTTCTTTTCGTTTTTCTCTCGCGCCTCCTCAACCAATAATCTTTCATAGGTTAAAGGGCAAAAGGCAATAATAAATTGGGGGATATTTGTGAAAGCTAGAGCAGTATGGATGCTAGCAGGCCTCTTTGCGCTGATACTGGCCGCGCCGGTCTATGCCTCAGGATTTTACGGTTCAGGACCCTGCGGAGCGAGAAACGCAATAGAAGCCTATTGCGTGAATCATGGCGGATGTCCCAAAGACGGATACTGCCATTTCCCGGACGGCAGCTTCTGTGAGCTTCGCTCCTTTTATAACGGCACCTGCCCGGGACGAGAATACTACGAGCAGGCCATGTGGATGGCAGAGGCCTACGGCTTCCTTTACGGCGACTGGGGATACAGCTCGCCTTACACGCCCTATATGTACCCGAATAATTACCCCTATTACTATCGGCCAACCTATGCACAGGGATATGGCATGTAGTAATCGTGGGGATGAATTCAGCCGGAAAAGGCAAGATGCCTCTCCGGCCATTTTTGATTAAGTGAGAATGTCATGCTTGAATTTCTCGAAGCCGATCTCCTCTATGAACTCGCCCAGGCGCTGCTTTTTAGCGTGGTCCTTGTAGTAGTTGATTATCCTATCAATGAGTGAAAAAACCTCTTCATCGGAAAGGTTTTCTGCCAGCACCATCCCCAGCCGGGGCTTGACTCCGCTGCTTCCTCCTACCAGAAGCCTCCATCCCTTGGACATTCCGATCAAGCCGATATCTTTTACGGCCGGCTCGGCGCAAGAGTTTGCGCATCCGGATACCCCAATCTTGAACTTCCAGGGAAGCGGCATGCCGTGATACAGCTCATCCAGCTTCAAGCCTACGCCCACGGAATCCTGCTGACCTCGCTTGCAGAAGGTGGTTCCGGGGCAGATCTTAATGCTTCGAACACATAGACCAATGGCCGCGCCTGCCTTCATTCCCAGATCCTTCCAGGCATCATCGATGTCCTTGGGATCAATTCCAACAATGGCGATTCTCTGTGCCGAGGTGATTTTAAGAGCCTTGGCATTGTATTTCTCAGCCACATCGGCGATCCTGCGCAGGCCTGCCGGATCTATTATGCCGCCTGCGATATGTGGTGCTATGGCATAGGTCTCTTTGTCCCTCTGCACAATTGCGCCCTTCTCCAGAATATCTTTGGACATGTTCTAGTTCACCATTCCCATGGCCATGGTTCTTCCCAGCAAGAAGCATTTTTCTATGTCTTCTTTGCTTGGAACCTGAACGGCTGTGGTTCCTGGCTCAATCACCAACATGCCGAAGGACTTCATTCTAGCAATGATTGTAGGAACACCCTCTCCGCTCCATCCGTGCGAGCCGAAGGCCACTCCTACTCTTCCCTTCAGATCAAGCTTGGCAAGCTCCTTCAGGAAAGGATCCATGACCTTAATGAGCTTGTAGTTGTAAGTTGAGCCGCCTAGAGCTATGGCCGCGGCATCTAATACATCATCGGGCGAGGCATCATAGGCGTTTTTAATAACCACCTCGATGCCTGGAATGGTCATGGCACCGTTAGCAATGGCCTCTGCCATCGTCTTGGTCCTACCCATACCACTGGCATAGATTATCGCCATCTTAGGCATACGAACTCCTCTCTAGCAATCATGACCGCATTTTATAACTAATTTATGGTTATAAATCGCAGCAAGAATTGAATTGAAGAATAGAACAAGAAGAGAAAATACGTCACGAGACTCGCTGATGAGGAGCCTATTTAAGTCCGTTCGCGGCTCAATTCCTCACCAGCATAGCTCTGTTGACATCATGCGTTTGCCTTTGCCTGCGAGGCAGCCCCACTGGGCCTGCTCTTGCGGTGCCTTATGACATGGCGCGAGCGTCTTCCTGCGACCTCTTCGCTTTTTACCCACTCACCCGTCTCGTCGTCCTTCTCGTACTGCTCTTTCACGGCCGACCAGGCAGCTTCGTGAGATGCCTTCTCGCGCGCTGCGTCTTCAGTACTCTCCAAATCCTCCCAGCAGCCGTTATAAGCCTTCATGTAAAGGGCCTTGGCGCGGCTGGGCAAATTTCGCACGCTTTTGGGCAGCTCGCTTATGCTCTCGAATGGCATCAAATACACCTCCTGTCAATGTTTGAGCTTTTCGATAACCAGCTTACTATGAAGATCCTGGTTAAAAGGTTTTGGGATACGAATCAAGGGGGAATGAATACCGCTTGAAAAAGTGCTCTAGCCGGGAAAGCCCCCTATGGAATTGGCAGACCCGGCCTGCTGCATGAAAATGCGGTTTTTATTTTAAAACGCAATACCTCGCAGCTTGCTGCGCGGGTGCGCCGCCGTTTAACTGCTGGCAGGTTTTTGCCTTAGAATTTCATTTTTTCCTCATGTCCTCCTGTAACTTCTTCACTTTTGCCAGAGCAGCCTCCCGATCTAAGGCCATCTGCGCTCTGCGGTTGGCAAGATTCTCGGCAGGAGTGACCTCATTATCGGTAACCAGATTGGGTGTGGCATTATTCTGGGCCGTGGCCGTTGCATGAGCAACAGTAATATCTGGGCAGAAACCGGGCGTGAGGGGTGTGGTGCCTTCATTTATGGTAATGCTCAAATTGCCCAGGAAATCTACTTTAGTTGCTGCTGTAAGGGCTATATCCATTACTATAATGGCAGCGGTTTGGTTAGTCGGTTGGTAGGCCACAAACTCCTGACTTCCCACCTGCCCCCAAATAGCCGGCTTACCGTTGATTCCCAGCAACTCCTCACTATAGTTCACTTGCATCATTGCCGGATCTAAGGCTTCCAGCAAAGTTTTCAGTGCCGCCGGCTCCAGTAATATTTGAGGAGCCTGGCACGGATAGAGGAGATGCAAAGTGACTTTGCTTCCGTTAAGGAAAATCGGTGCACTAACCTCTTTTCCGCCTGTGTAATTTAAAACCCTTAATATGTCACCTTCAACATTCATCTGTGAAGGTAAGGCGAAAGCAAGCTCTCCGTAGTTATTATCGGCAGTGTCGTTCATGGGCATTTTTATATGGGTGAGTACGTTACCCTGTGCGGCTGCAGTGGAAAGCGCAGTCATCAGGCCAAGCGTGATGCAGCAAAAAAGCAGCATCTTCCCAAGAGACGCCGATCTATTCGCCAATTTCTTAAATTTCATCCAATCCACCTCATTGCTAGTTTGTTTTATCTCCCTTTGCAGCTTCTAAATATTTGTTCGCGTTTATAACACTCAAACTATTTAGCCGTTTTCCAGAAGCATCCGATATGGTAATATACGTGAAATCTATGTCATCAATATTGTACAATAGTCTGTGTACAAATTTCAGATAAAGGCATGAGTGGAGGAGATTGGTTTGAGGTTAACATTAAAAGCATTCTATTTCGCTGCAGCGTTGATGGTTTTAACCATAAGCGCGGCGGCATCGGTCGTCATAAATGAGATGGAACTAAATCCCCCGGAAGGCGGGGCTGACTGGATTGAGATTTACAATCCGGATAACGAGAGTGTGGACATCAGCGGATGGGCGGCTGAGATCACAGACGGAAGCTGGGTAGGAAAGCTCGCCGCCGTGCCCGCAGGAACTATGCTGCCGGCCAAGGGCTTTTATGTCTTCAACGGCCAGTCTTCATGGAATCATAATGATGGCGGATACGCCACACTCTTCAGCGCATCCGGAGAGGTCGTGGACAAGACGGCCAATAGACAGGACACCATGAACAACGACTTTACCTACGGCAGGCATCCGGATGGCTACGATACAAATACCGATGGAGACTGGGGCCTGGGCTCTGCCACCAAGGGAGAATCGAATATACGCTAAAGAGGGATGAAAATGATTCGAAAATTGGGAATTGGCATAAAAGTGCTCTTAGCATTCAGCGGCCTTTTAGCCGTCTGCGGCCTGGGCATGTGCTACGTGGTCATCAATGAGTTTGAGCTCAGCCCGCCCGACAACGGCACAGTATGGGTAGAGCTTTACAATACCGGGGACGCAGCCGTGGATCTGACCGGCTGGAAGATCGATATCGTCGATAAACCCTGGGAGGGGCCTATATTCCTTACGGGCAGCATCGAGCCAAAGGGATTTTTGGCGTTTGACGGCCAGGAGAGCTGGGTCACTACCGGCAACGGAACCGTCTTTCTCTATGACGCCACCGGTTTGGAGGTAGACAAGACATCCCAGCAGAGCGACGACTCGCATAGCGACTTCACCTACGGCCGCCTTCCGGACGGCAAGAAGACCGATACCAGGGCCGACTTCGCTTTCATGATGGCCAGCAAAGGCAGGTCCAACGTCCGGTGATCTTTGGCCTAAATCCCGTGGGATATCAATAAATCCGGCCTCTTCAGCCAATTATCGGCTGAAGAAGCCAAATCTGATATAAAAAATTTGGTTTGAGTCCAAACCTAAAACACATCAATTGTTATGTAGTTGCTGGGCTTGTCGAATATCGTGAACAGAGTGATGTGTCTGCCAGGCGTGTCCGCATAGAACCAGATGTACTTGTAGCCAGGTGTTGCGAAACCATAGCTGTAGAGCTTTATGCTGCCGTCAGGGTAGAACTCATAGAGCTTCATGGTTCCCGTATACGGGACATACATGAGATTCTGAATCCAGCCACCGACTGGACAGCTCGCACCCCATGCCCATCCAGCAGAAGACGCCACCCAGAGTGCCGGCGAATTTGCCGGGAATATCTGATTGAATGACGCCCAGGGCATGAAGGTTCTGCTATAGTATACGGCACTTGGCGGAGAAGCCTGGACGTTGTAAGATAGCAGCACATTCTGCTGCGTTGCGGGCGGAGCCTGAGTCGAAGAAATTGCAATTACTGCACTCGTGCTTGATGGCGATCCAGGATAAGCGGCGACCGCACCAGTAGGCACGGTTTGCGATGGAGGTGTGCTAATCGCAGTCGGCTGACCAATAACAGTCGAGGGTTTCCCTGGATAAGCCCCATAAGTATCTTCATCAGCGGAAACGGTTCCCATAAACGCAATTCCCAGGCATAAGATACATAAGACCAACAATGCCTTAGGCATGTTAAACAACATTTTGTAGCCCTCCTAATCAAATTTGATAAATTGCCTCAAAGCTATGCCACATCGATTGTAATATAGTTGCTCGGAATATCGGCTATCGTGAGCATAGTTATGTACCTGCCGGGCACGTTTGCATTGAACCATCTATATTTGTAGCCGGGCGTTGCAAAGCCATAGCTGTAGTACTTCGTGGTTCCGTCCGGATAGAGGTCGTAGATCTTCATAGTTCCCGTAACAGGGACGTACATCAGCTCCTGCACCCAGCCGCCCATGGGACAGGTTGCATACCATGACCAACCGGCAGATGATGCAATCCAGAGTGCCGGAGAGTTTGCCGGGAATACCTGATAGAATGATGTCCAGGGCAGATATGAGCCGCTGTAATATACGGCCGCAGGCGGAGCGGTCTGGATGTTATAAGTCAGCAGAACATTTTGCTGTGCAACCGGTGGTGCCTGTGTATAATATACTGCAGTTACAGTACTTGGAGTGGCTCCTTGCGGGATGGTTGATGTTGTTGTAACTGCGGTGGGTTGTGTCGGGTATGCACTGACTGGCTGTACGGTGGCAGCAGGTGTTGGAGTAGGTACCTGGGTGGGCGCGCCCGGATAGGCTCCATATGTCTCCTGGGCCATAACTCCTCCCGTTAGCAATAGTCCTAAACATAACATGCATAGGACCAACAGTGGTTTGAGCTGTTCGTTCCTCAATTTTTTTCCTCCTATTGGCTATTGAGGACAGTTTAGACATCCTTCGATATATAGGAATCTCCCATAACAAACCTTTTTATCAAGGACATCAATGACTTATGACAATAGAGGAATTATAGATGAGGTTACGCTTTCTTGTCTGGCTTGGCTTAGTCTTTCTCCTGGGGCCCGCAGCAGCGGATGATATTCCATTTGTCTTCAACGAGAGTTCGAACGATGTGGGAAGGTACGACTCAGATCAGCTTGTGAACATCAGCGCCTCGTCACCTGAGCTGGCAGGAGTGCCGGCGATATCTACGCCCCAGGATAGCGATATCCTGGTGTTTCCGGACAGCAGGGCCTACAAGACGGTAGGGGAGATCAAGAACGAGTTTGATGACAGGGTCCGGCAGAAAAAAGGTCAAGTTCTCTTCCGTCAGGGCAGATACGAAGAAGCCCTTCAGGTATTCGACCAGTCAATTCAAATGAATCCAAAAAATGCAGAAAGCTGGAACTGCAAAGGCATCGCGCTCATGCTTACATGCAAATGCGTTGAGGCCATCAGGTGTTTTGATGTGGCAATTGCGCTGGACCCCCTATTTGCAGCGGCCTGGAACAACAAGGCTGTTGCCCTTTATGCAATGGGCAGAAATGATGAAGCCATTTCGGCCTGTGACAGGGCCATTGAGTTGGATCCAAGATCTGCAGATGCCTGGTACATCAAAGGGCAAATCCTGAAGACGGAGGCTGAGGCAGCATTCGCTCGGGCCGGTATGCTGGATTCATAGTCTTTGAAAAAATGGATGTGAGATGCTCCAAAGAGTTCTCTGGCTATGCATGATCCTTCTGATGGGACCGGGGTCGGCGGCAGATGTGCCTTTCGTCTTTGACGATAGCACTTCCGGTGTAGCCGGCTATTCCCAGGATCAGATTGAGCAGGCAAGTGCCGCCTCCGACGATCTCAATGGCGTGCCTTTCCTGTCATCGCTTTCCGATAATGAGATTCTGGAATTTCCTGTCACCGGCGGCGGCAGCGCCCCGGGAAACGTGACGGAAAAGAAGGTTGGCGAATTAAAAGCGACACTGGACGCCAGGGTCGAGCCTGGGGAATCTCGCGTTCGCGAAGAAGCCATAGTCCTGGCGCTCAAATATCCGGGCGACCTTACCATAGATCAGATTGCTTCCATCTACAGTTATTTGAAGAATGGAGACGGCATAAAAAAGGGCTGGGGATATGTGCGCGACCCCCGGGGCATCGACGACTTTGGTTTCGCCAACAAGACGCTTAAGATCGGTGACAGGGCAAACTGCGTAGGTGGCGGCGACTGCGATGATTTTGCCATTCTCATGTCCGCACTTATCGAGTCCATCGGCGGTACGACAAGGATCATCATGGCTCGCAATAATACCCAAGGCGGGCATGCCTATGCCGAGGTATATCTCGGAAATCTCAATGAGCCAAATGGCCAGGTAGAGGGCATCATCAACTGGCTGAAGCAGCAGTTCAATACGGATAAGATCTATACACACATCGATACGGATACTAAAGATGTCTGGCTGAATCTTGATTGGGGAGCGGACGAAATGGGGAATGCGCATCCAGGCGGGCCTTTCTTTTCGGGTGACAAGCACATAGTAATCAACATCAGGGACAAGTATCAAAAGACGCCACTAAAAGAGTCAAGCTCTGAAAAGCATACTGCTGAAACTATGATTTCAGAAAATCTCACCCCCGAGGATAAAGCTCAGGTGCTGCAAAAAGTAGCAATAAGGCATAAGGACCAGGTATTTGATGGTCTCGCAGGACAAGCTGCCCTTCAAGGATATGCGGATTACGAATACTTACTTCCAAAAGCCCTTATTGCCCAAAAATTGGGACTTATTGATATAAGCCTAACCCCTGAGGATAAAGCTCTGCTGCTACAAGAAATAATAGTATTGGAATATGACCAAACAATATTTCAGGGCACTCGAGGACAAGCAGCTCTTGAGGGAGTTTCTGGGTACGAGGGCTTACTTCCAAAGGCTCTTAAAGCTCAAAAATTGGGACTTATTGATATAAACCTAACCCCTGTGGATATCATTCCTACTCAGTCTATGATTGATGATTTAATGGCCCCGCAAATCTTCATTAATGAAAATGAACAGGAGGAGCTCAATATGTGGGAGGCAATTTTAAAATATCCTTTAGCATGGAATTGCACTTCCCCAAGAGGCAATCGCTGGCACGATGAAGTTGCTGCATGCATGATAGCGGGTTTGATTCCTTAGCTAGGACTTACGCAGTTGGAGTCATAGACAATGAATAATTAGGATATTTTATATATTCGCGTATAGCCCCACGAATGATTTTCCGCTTAGATTCGAACCAACTTGCTCTCGTCCTAAGTCTTTCTACTTCAAATCTGAGAAA
>JAPKYA010000090.1 GCA_026394565.1 Methanothrix sp. | reverse complement strand
TCTCTAATAGGTTTTAATTCTGTGATGCGGAAATGTCAATAATTCATCCAGGCTCCAGATATGATCGATTAAGCCAGCTTGCTTCGCGGGGCAGTTGAACTTTGTTATCCCCAAATCATCCCTATACTTTAGAGAGCGATGCTTTCGGCAGTAGTTGAAGTATGCGAAGTATAAAGTCATTTGATGATCCAATTTCTCAGTTTTCTTAGAAAAACCGATGGTTTTCCTGGATATGCGGTTATTATCTTGTCTGCATGTTAAATTATGCCGCTCAATGTAGCTCGTAGATATCATCTTGGGGTCTATGTTCTCACCAAATATGATCCTCTTGAACACCTTTTTGAGCCTACCCTCAGCTCTCATCTTAATAACTTGTGCATACTTCAGTAGTTCGTCTACTATTAATTTAGGACTTCGAGGCCGTCCCCGCTTGCCGGTTGGTGCAAACAGTTTCAGCTTTCCATATTGCTTTCTAAGAGCTATTGTATATAATTTTAAACCATCAGTTACAAAGAGTGGTATTGATTTCAGCTTTTTCACTGTATTTGTTACGAGTTGATCTGCTACTTTCTGTGATCGCTCGCCAACAACGTGAGAAAGCACCAACCTGGATTCTGTCGCCATGCTTATCCAGACCCAAGTCCCGTTGTCTTCGAATTCATCTTTCCTGGGCAACGTTTTTTTTCCACGAACGTCCAGAGTTCGTCCATCTCAACTTTTGGGGTCTCGACGTTGTTTAAAACTACTTCATTGACTTTTTCGCAATGAATTCCCGCTCTCGAGATCCAAGTGCTTGCAGTAGATGGTTTTACCTCCAGGGTCTCTGCGATCCCTAAGACGCTCATCCCGCGCGTTGCCATTTTTAAAGCCATCTCGACGGTCTTTTCGTCTGTTCGCAGGTCATAAAATGGCGTGTTAGTTCTATCGCAAAACGTTGTTTCGCACATATGGCAGACAAATTTCCTGCCCTTGCCGGAAATTCTCTCATAGGTACCGTAAACAGTAACGTTTTCTTTTCCAGTAACTCCAAATAGACTGCAATTCTCATTTGGACATGCTACATCCAAGAATCGTGGTTTTGGACCTCTCTTTCCCATTTACTACACCCAATGTAGCATATGCAGAGTAGGTCTACTTATAACAACCTATAGTCGGATCACGACCCATTCTTACTGATTATTAGGTATGATATAGTTTATGGATGTGAACCTGAAGATAGCTGAGGCCATGGATTACCTAACCTCTGAATTGATGATTCGCGTCTTCCCAAAATACGGCTCCCTTCGCGCGTTCGCCTCTTGCAGCAGCTCCATAATCTGCTCACAGTC
>JAPKYA010000001.1 GCA_026394565.1 Methanothrix sp. | reverse complement strand
CCTTTCCTTCCTTTAATGTGGCCCTTGCAGTTGCCGTCTTCTTCTTACCCGAGGTATTAATTATCTTCATAGCAAGCCCTTTAGAAGTTTGCGCCGAGTCTTCGGCTCAAGGCCCCAAGCTCGATATATTTGTCATTGCTCACGGTTCTCATCTTAGCAGCGGATGGTTGCTCTAACTGCATTCCCTTGAACTCTCTGGGTATGCCCACATATATCCGCAGCCGGGAGAATGCATCTCTTCCCCGCCTCATCTTGTAGGGAAGCATGCCGCGTACAGTCCTCTTGAGTATCATTTCCGGCCGGCGGGGGAAGTAGGGACCTCTCTCCTTATGGCCGCGATCCCTTGTCTGCCCATACTCACTGAAAATGGAATCCTTTCCACCGGTAACGAGTGCCTTCTCGGCATTGACGATCTTGACCTCTTCGCCTGCCAGAAGATTCTTGGCGGTTACGCTCGCCAGGCGCCCCAGGACCAATCCAGTTGCATCTACTACTATCATTGCTTCACCTCAAAATCTTTATGCCCGATCCCTTGGGATGCTCAGCCATCAGCTTTTCAATCGTCAGGCATTTCCCGCCTGAGGCCTGGATCTTGGACAATGCCTGGCTGCTAAAATTAAAAGCTGCCACGGTAACGCTGTGTTCCAGATCGCCGGAGGCCAGCACTTTTCCGGCCACGAGCACAGTATCGTTAGACTGGGTATGCCTATTGATCTTGCTGAGGTTTACAGCAGCGTAGTTGCGACTGGGCTTCTCGAGCCTCCGGGCGATATCGCGCCAGAGGGGTGCGCCAGTTTCGCGAGAGGCCGCCTTAAGTTCACTTACTAGGCGAACTATCCTTGGATTCGTCTTCTCAAATGTCATTTCAATCCTCCGCACGGCCCCTTTTGAGCCGACTCACGCGCAAACGCACGCGTTCGAACCTGAAAGCGGTTCATGCGCCCAGGGCATCATTATCCCTGTGCGGAATATCTAGATCGTAAATGCGCCAGTATTTAAGTGTTTTCCAAAGCCTGGCGCAGGGCGGCAAGAGAATATATCGATTCTTAAACCCATGTATATTTTGGTAGCTTAATACTGATACCTTGGTCCCGTGCGCAAAAAGTGGGAATCTCAGAAGTACTTTGCCCCCGGTGTCCGCCTCTGGGGACGACCCCAATTTCGGGATTTTCCTTAGACCAACAAACGACGCGATTTCTTTCACTCAACTCATCATCTATCTCTGTACCAACATACTGTTTTATTTCAGGATTTATTATTTCCTTTGGCGGTAAACGAACTCTGCAATGAACGTTGGCTTTTATTCTATACCAATAATCAAAAAATCCGTCCCTCTTGTTTATTACTTTAAGATATTTTGAATATATTGGATCCTTATGCCACTGATGTGGATTAATTTGCTTCTTGCACTGCACAATCACCCTCGAACCATAGATATAGTCATAACTAGACATAACCATCAAATCCAGATGTGCGGCGGATATCGTTTAGAATCACTTCTATCAAATCCATATCAATCTGCAATTCCTCTGCTAACTCGGAAATGTAAACTCTTCTGTTACCAACTTTTTCTATATACGCTTTAATCTCGTCCATTGCTTCTAAATATGTCAAATCTCTTGTCGGAACAAATACCAGGCCACCAAAACAGGGAATTTCTTCTTTAGGGATAGGTAATGGCGTCCCCATATGTTTAACATTTCGGACAATACTCTCTAAATATTTCACGTCTACAAACCCCGCGTCCGATGGCGTCATTAAATACCTTTCATTTGAAAGAAATCTTCCCAAGCCGCTTTCATATTGGCTAAATAATACAAAATCTGTCCGAATAGATTCCACCAAATCCAAGTTGTAAATTGATTTGGAACGGTCAGAGTTTGGCTGGCAGATCAACATTTTTTTTGTCCTTCGTGAAGTTCAAATCATATTCATCTGCTTTCCCAACTAGCCATTGCGCTATTTCTCGCGCTTTGACATGATCTAAAATGATACTACATCTTATTTCTCTGACTATTTCAGCCTCTGAAACTGGTTCCACCAATGTTCTAAGTTGGCCGCCCTCAATAACAGCCTCCTCGGAATCTGGCAATTCCCTATATTCGAGGAAAAAATTGCATATTATCTCCCCCCTGGGAGTTAGGCCGCCGATAGCTCCATTAATGAAGTGTTTCTCACGTGCCTCTGGTTGAATATATATAAATCTTACTTTAGAAACTTCTTCAATTTTATCATCCTTTTTCATAGACGTTTACCCTGTTTTATTGTATAAAAGGATATCTCAGCGAATTGAAGTGCATCATAAATTCTTTATAAAATGATATTATTTTTTGATATGTATATATTTTTTGGTTTACCCCCCATTTTAGGTGCAAGATTGAGACTTTAGATGCAAACGCGACTTTAGATGCAAAGCCCAAAAACCGGCGCAGATCGGCATAATAATCGGTCTTGAGAGTAGCAGCAAGACAGGGCCCGGCCCAAGAGGTAAGCTGAAGGTAGATAGATCATTTGGATCAATAGTTCGTACCAAAAGTAAGATATTAATGTAATAACTATTAGAAAAATATAGCGATGTGAAATGATCGACATCACCCTTGCCGCCTGCATAGCTTTTGGCTTTGCCCTGGGAATCCTGAGCGGCCTTACCCCGGGCCTGCATCTGAACAACTTTGCAGCCATGCTGCTGGCCGTCTCGCCCCAGTTGTTGGCGATAGGCCTCTCGCCCTTTCAGATGGCCTGCATCATCCTGTCCGCCAGCATCTCCCAGACGTTCTTTGATGCCATTCCTGCCATCTTCCTGGGCGCGCCCGATTCCGAGACCGCCTTGACCGTTCTGCCCGGCCAGCGGCTCATGCTGGAGGGCCGGGGCGTCGAGGCGGTGCGGCTCTCGGCTCTGGGCAGCGCCGGATCGGTGTTATTTGCCCTTTTCTTGATCATCCCGCTGTCCTGGATCGTATCGAGCTACAGCGATTATCTCACAAAATATGTGGGCATTCTGCTTTTGGCCATCGCCCTCATGATGATCAGGTCTGAGAGAGGCCCCTGGATTGAGGGACAAGGCTCCTGGGTGCATTACAAGTACAAGGGCCTGGCCAGCTTGCTTTTCCTGACCAGCGGCCTTCTCGGCATATTCGCCTTTGATCATGAAAAACTCACGAGCTCGCCTTTTGGCCTGGAGCCACAGGTGCTCCTGCCCCTCCTGTCCGGCATCTTCGGCGCCTCCTCTCTCCTGCTCAGCCTTTCCACAGAGACGCAGATTCCGGAGCAGAAGGAGAGCGAGATCAAGCTCTCATCCAGCGCCCTCGCCAAGGCGGTCCTCTCCGGCGGCCTGGGGGGCTCGGTGGTGGCCTGGATTCCCGGCGTCTCACCCTCTGTTGCTGCGATCACGGCGCGCCTGGGTGCGCCCTCATGCCCGGAGGAGTTCCTGGTCTCCATTGCCGGGGTGAACACCGCCAACGCCCTCTTCTCTCTGGTGGCGCTTTATGTGATCGACAAGCCCAGGAGCGGCGCGGCTGCGGCCATCCAGGAGCTGATGGCTCTCGACCAGAGCATACTGGCCCAGATGATAATAATAGTGGTAATAGTGGCGGCGGCATCCTACCTGGCCTGCATCGGCGCGGCGCGCCTGGCCGGGCGGGCCATATCCCGGCTCAACTATCGGCTGCTCTGCCTGGGGGTGCTGCTCTTTTTGGTGGCCATGACCTACGCTTTTACGGGGATCTTCGGGCTGTTCATCTTCTTCCTGTCAACGGTGGTGGGACTGATTGCGCCGGTAGCGGGAATCCACAGGACGCATGCCATGGGGGTGCTGATGCTGCCGCTGATTTTGAGGTATATTTAGCCAAACTTCAAGATATTGGCTCTTTTCCGATGAATTTTTTCCCTTAATCACGGAAAGAGTAAAATGATATGATCGCATAAAATTATAGGCAAGGAGATCTATGAACGAGCATATGCAAGTTGCACGCGAGAAAGTTCTGGAGATTTTGCAGAATAACGGAATCAAACGCGCCGCCTTCTTTGGCTCCATTGTGAGGGGAGAGATGACCGATGAAAGCGACATAGACATTCTGGTCGAGTTCGAAGGCCGAAAGAGCCCCCTCCCTCGCCGGCTTGAAGCTCGATCTGGAGGATGCTCTGAAAAGGCGAGTAGATCTTCTCACTTACAGGTCGCTGCATCCCATGCTAAAAGATAGGATTCTCGCGGAGCAGGTCCTGATATTATGAAAGAAGGATGAAAAGGTCTTCACGCGGTTCTTATTCTTCCTGTCCCGTCATCCCCCGCCCAGAAGCCCCAGGACCCGCTCCCTCATCTCCAGAAATTGCGGACTCATCCGGTCTCTGGGCCGCTCCAGCTTTACCTCCAATAACTCCTGGACCCTTCCCGGCTTCGCGCTCAGGATCACCAGCCTGTCAGCCAAAAATATGGCCTCTTCCACGCTGTGGGTCACGAACACGATGGCCTTTGCGGTCGTTTCCTGGATGCGAATGATATCCTCTTGAATCTGCTTTCTGGTCTGGGGGTCAAGAGCCGAAAACGGCTCGTCCATGAGCAGCAAAGAGGGCTCCAAAACCAGGGCTCTGGCCACTGCCGCTCTCTGGCGCATGCCTCCGGAAAGCTCGTAAGGACGGGAATGAGCGCTCTCTTGCAGGCCCACCAGCTCAAGGTACTTCATAGCTTTCTCCTGTCTTTCCTTACGGGACATTTCCTGCATTTCCAATCCCAGTGAGACATTATCGAGCACACTGCGCCAGGGAAGCAAAGCATGCTCCTGAAAAATCATTCCCATCCTTGCACTTGGCTTCGTTACGGCCTCTCCATCCAGCAGCACCTGCCCATGAGTCGGTTGCTCAAGTCCGGCAATTACCCTGAGCAGAGTAGTCTTTCCGCATCCGGATGGGCCCAGGATGCCCACCACCTCCTGCTCATTTATTTGCAGGGAAATGTCCTGCAATATCACAGCATTGTTGCCGTTTCCCTGATCGAATTCCTTTGTTATTCCCTTCAGTTCCAGCTTCATCGCTCGTATGCCCTCCAGGAGAACCATTTTCTTTCCACGGCTATGAAGAACCGGTCGATCAGTATGCCAAGGATTCCAATGGCCACCATGCCCGCCACTACCACCTGGATCTGCCCCCAGCCGTAAGCGTACATGATCAGATAACCCAGGCCTGAGCTGGTTCCGGGCAGCATTTCCGCTGCCACCACGCACATCCAGGCAATCCCAAAGCCTACCCGCATTCCCGTCCAGATCTCGGGAGCGCTTCCCGGCAAGATGACCTTGGTGATGAGATGGACCTCCCCAGCGCCCATCATAGAGACCGCCTCCTGCCAGGATCGCTTCACGCCCCGAACTCCCTGCGCTGTGCTGAGCAGAATTGGGAAGAATGCCCCCAGGGCGATGATGAAAACCATAGATGCCAGCCCGATCTTGAGCCAGGCCATGGCCAGAGGAACCCAGGCCAGCGGCGGCACAGGCCGCAGAGACGAGATCAGGCCCTCCGAGACATCTTTGAACACCTCCCAGCGGCCTATGGCCACGCCTAGAGGCACCGCCAGAAAGGCGGCAATGAGAAATCCCAGTGTCACTCTGACGAGACTCAACCTGGCATTTTCCAGGAGAGAGCCGCTGCCCAGGATGTCTGCTGTCGGCTTGAGGAGGACAGAGAGTACCGCCTCAAGAGTGGGAAGCACGAAAGGATTGTTGACGTATAGAGCCAAAGCTTGCCAGATCAGGATCACGGCAAAAGGAAGTAGCAGCTTTCGAATTATCTTCAGGTTCCTGATGCTCTCACGCCCCGCAGGCCGGATGCTCTCAGTGCATCCTGAAATATCACGTCTGTAATGGTACCCAAATCCGGATCGCCTATCTTCAGCGGCCGGCCATTGGCAAAGGAGACTTCAGCCAGGGAAACGAAATCATTCCAATCTTCTGCCCCAGATGCGGTTGCCAGGACCAGTCCCGAGCCTAAATTCTGCACCGGTTGAATAATTCTAGCTTCACAGCCCAGGCTGATTGATCCGATGGCCGGGGTTATGCCTACTATGGCCATATCCAGGTTGTTTTGCTCCATCAACGTCATAAGATTCTGCCCGGTAGGCGCGGATATAAGTTCCACATCGGCCGCTTTTTTGCCGTTGATCATCAGCTCCAGATATCGAGGCCGCTTGAGGCCCTCAACCGACTTCAGCGCAATTCCGTATTTTTGTTGGAAATACGGCCAGTTCTTAACCGCGGCAAAGAGCGGTGCCTGGTGATCGATCATGAGATATCCTATTCTGATTATATTCTTCGCATGCTTATTATTATTAGAGCTATAAGATGACCCCCTATCCTGCGATGCAATCCATTTAGCTGCACTAATATAGGGTCTGGAGTCCATGAATGTTGACAGATTAGTATCGGATCCATTATGCGGAGCATTATCTATGGTGTTGAGGATGTCTCCCATCCGATCGAGGAGGATTTGAGCAGAGCCGTTCCATTCCTCATTTGCCTGAGAGGAGAACACGGAAGTGGAAAGTGATCGCTTAAATAAGCTAACCGGAGAAATGGTCTGGTTGCCCAACAGATAATCTTCGTCTCCCATCAACCAATCGGCGGTGATTTCTGCCAAAGCTTCCGGATGTTCCTTTGCAAAATCGTCTCCTGAAAGAAGAACGGCGCTCACAGCCATGGCCATATCTGGATAATTCTGCAAAATATCATTGCTCGCGACCAGAACGCAGCAAGGATGATTGTGCCATATCCCGTCTGGCGGAAAGTCTCGGGAGAGGGCGACAACTTTTCCTATGCCGCTCTTCTCAGCCAGAGCCAGGTAAGGTTGCCAGGCCACGTAGCCGTCTATCTGCCCTGTGGTCAGCAGCACGGGAAGGATGCTTTGCCCTTTGCAAAAAAGCAGCTCAACCTCTGGAATTCCTTTATCCGTATTGTTCATCTTTTCGGAAGCATCATCCCATGCAGGAGACGGAGAGCAGGCAACAAAAAGAGATATCAAGAGGACAGAAAATAGAAGAACTCGCGCCGCTCCTGATATTGTCATCATCAATTTCTATATACATTTTACGTATATATGTTTAGTGCTCTTTCCGACGAATTTTATATCTGTTTTGTAAGCACCGACTTGTCTAGCTGATCTTGTGTGTTACCTTTTGCTCAAAGTCACAAACGGATCAACCCTATCCAATGTGCCGTAGCATTGCTCGGCTGCCGCCTTGCAGCCTCCGCAACAGACCTCTCTCATTTGATGATCGCAGCTATGGCACTCCTCCGGCCATGTATCGTGGAAACTGCGAACGTAAGGGTGATTCCTGTAAATATCTATGAACCGATCTCGCTTGATATTGCCCAAAACTACTGGAGAATGGTTGCACACACGAATATCTCCAGTCGGGTCGATGGTGAAGTAGGAATTCTCTCCAGCTAGAGGGCACCAGCCGAACTGAATATGCTCATATTTTCCAATATCGACCACACAGGGCTCAATGACAACCGAAGCTGCGATCGGCAGCCCAAACTCTTTGCCGATCTCCTCCAGGACATCCAGATTCTGCCTGACCATCTCCGGGGTGGGCAGCAGTTGATCTGCATGGCCGATGTTATGCGCTCCGAGGTTTATGCGGTTATACATCAGGCCGCTGGCACCAAGAGCAATGGAGAGTTTAGCAGTGTTCATCAGATCCATGTAATTGAGTTTGGTAGCCACAAAAACAGAGATGAAATTGCCGCCTGCCTTTTTGATATTTGTCATTCCCCGCCAGGCTGCATCCCAGGCTCCAGTTCGACCGGCAAGCCGATCATGCACTTCTTCACGAAAGCTGAGCAGTGTCACCTCGAATAGGCCTGCATCTGCAGTCTTTTCCGCCCGTTCTTGGGTCAAAAGAGTACCATTGGTAATTACAACAGAGTTAAGTCCCAGATCCTTGATAAAAGAGAGGATTTCAGGCAGGTCATTCCTGAGCAGAGGCTCGCCTCCGGAAAGGCCGATGTTCTCAGCACCGACCTCGGCTTGCAGCTTTGAAATGGCCTGCTTGACCTCCTCCGTCGACATCTCATACTGCAGGCTGCAATCGATGTCGGGGCTGGGCGCGCCCCATACAGCATAGCAATAAAGACATCGGTTATTGCAGCGTCGTGTCAGCTCAATTATGAAGGTCTTGGGAAGTGGTCGATCCTCAAACCTGACGGTTTGCATTGATGGCAACCTTCATTGCTGCAGCCGTCTCGACAGGAAATGCTTTGAGAGCAGCCATGGAGTCAATAAAATTGACCTTTGAATCCATATCAAATCCCAGAATTGTGTCCACAGGCAACTGATCATAGTATTTCTTGAAAACAGGCACTACATAGCATAAAACCATATAGCATTTGAATCCGCCTATTATCGATACGGCAGCCAAGCTGGTTTTAAGATCCGTGCCATTGTATGCCATAATGGCTTCGCCCTTTTTTCCCACCAAATTCTTCAGTTGCGCCTGATTTACCAATGGACCAAAAACTACCCTCTCTTTCTTTCTGGGTGCAACCTCCACCTCAAAATAGTATTTTCCGTTCTCCAGTACAACCGTTCCTGTTTTCTTCACACTTGCACTTACATTCGCACTACTTTTTAAGTCTGTCATAAGTCATTTCCTCCTTGCAGGGCAAAAGAACTCCCATATTTTTTATTTGGCATTTCTCTCGAAACATATTTAAACTTATTGTGTGCTATAAAAAAGCACATCTTGCATTCCTCACTAACGGAATAACTTCTCACCCAAATTATTAAAATATAAATATTGCATTACCAAATCAATAATCGCTAGAAGGCATGTACTAAGAAAAATAGGTTCTGCAGGGTCTATTGATCAACCCTGACCCATTTTGTACCCATTGAATGATCAGTATCTTCTGGGCGGCCTGGCAGGCTTGTGCTTCTGGTAGCAATCGCTGCAGTACACCGGCCTGGAGCCATCGGGCTTGAAGGGAACTTGACACGTCTTTCCGCACTCTGCGCAGGTGGCATCGTGCATCTCTCTCGGGCCGCTGCTAAAGCCGCCCCTGCTTCCGCTTCCGCTTCCATATCTTTCCATGTTAATTCACTTACCTTTGGCATCGATTCCGTGAATCGATCCTACTACAAAACATCCCATCAAACTCAATTGAAGCGACGCTTATGCAGCCTTTTATTGGGTGTATGGTTATTTGATATACTTTTCGGTCCATCACCCTGATTCGATTTCATGCGCTATCGTTATCCAGCAAAGGCTTTAATAAATCATTTTGCCATTGTACTTGTATTCTCGGCAAGAAACCTGGAGGGACAGACACGAACTCAATCAATAGAAAAACAATATCCATAGTGCTCGCAATCCTCAGTCTGCTGCCTTTCGCAATTGCAGGAGACAGCCGAGCGAGCCCGGAAGGGCAGATGGATGATGGCGCCTCCGGGCCGGCACCGTTGTTTCCGGAGTCTCCGGTTGCCGTGGATGACGGGAGCCTGGACGGCGCTCTCCAGATCTATTCGCCTTTTGTCTTGGACTGCTGGGAGATAGGCTGCCGGCCCTGCCAGCTTATCAATGCAAAGATTAGCCAAATGGCAGAGGATTTAAACGGCCAAATCGTCTTCGGCAAGCTGTGCATCGACAATAATCCCATTACTATGAGCAAATATGGGGTATCAAGAACTCCGACCCTGCTTGTCTTTAAAAACGGCACTCTCGTGTATAAGCATGTGGGAAATTATCCCAAAGAGGATCTGGAGCATATAATTCTGACAGTCCTGCATATGCGGTGAGATCACTTATCCTTTGTAGTTCCCCCCTACCAGCTCGCGAATCCGCTGTGCGATCTTGGGCCCCACCTTTTCCACCACTTGCAGCTCTTCAAGAGAGGCGGTCATGATCTTCTCGATGGTTGCGAAGTGCTTGAGCAGATTTTTAGCCACCGCCGGCCCCACGCTGGGAATGGCCGAGATCAAATACTCCTGCTGCTCCTTTAGCGTCCTGGCGGTCTTGTGGCCGTGCACCTTCGGCTCGCGCCCCTCCCGCATCTCTCTATGGGCCAGCAGGGCAATAACTGAGGCCGTTTCATCCCGGTCTTCCGTGGGAATGATGGGGACTCCGTAGTCTACGGCCACGGAAATCATTGCTCCGCGAATAGAGCTGGCATTCATCTGCGTGGTGTAAAGATCCCTGCCCTCTAAAATCAAAACCGGCCGATCGTAAGTCCTGGCTAAATCAGCGATCTGCCTGAATAAGTTTCTCTCTGGATCGATGATGGAGGCCACAAAGTCCGTTGCCGTCTTGCGTTCAATGGCCACCCGATCACTGACCACATAGTCGCCCACCTCCAGATTCTTGACGGTGACCAGAAGGCCCAAAGACTCCAGAAGCTTCGCCATCTCTCTTTCCCTTGAGTCCACAAAGATTTGCATTTTGCCCGGCTCTTCCGCTTCTTTTTGCTCAATAATCTGAAGCTGGCGAGGTATTAGCTCCATGCGCAGCGATTCCTGGATCTCCCCGCTCAGATCTCGTATCTGCCGGTTCATGGTCTTTTCTTTGCGCTCAGATATCCAGTGATAGGCCTCATCGCGCGTGCCCTTAGCCATTAATACTACTACTCTGCCGGCTCTTGCCCTGCCAGTCCTGCCTTTGCGCTGAATGCTGCGAATCTCGGAGGGCACCGGCTCATAAAAGAGAACCAGGTCCGTGGCAGGAATATCGATTCCCTCCTCCCCCACCGAGGTGGCAATGAGGACATTGTAGTCGCCGGCCCGAAATTTCTGCAGAATCTCCGCTTGCTTCTTTTGGCTCAGGCCTTCATCATTCTCGCGGCTGGACTGCCCCACAAATCGCACAGCCCGAATGGCCGGATCGTCTTTCAGGAAATTGAGAAGAGATGTGGCCGTGTCCCTATAGTTGGTAAAGACCATGATGCGAGACTCGGGCTTTGCAGCAATCTGCTCCAGCAGTATTCTCTTTGCCGCGGCAGGCTTTGGATGCTCCACCTCCAGGCTATGCAGGGCATCTACAACCCGGCGGAACCTCGGGTCTTGCACTATCCGCCGCGATGCTTTGGAACCGCTTCGCGAGAGGGCTTCGCCCTCCAGCCTCTGAAAATACCTGGCCAGCGCATCCGGCCCCTGCGTCTCCGCCAGCTCGACGCCGTGATGCAGCTTGAGTATCTCAGCCAGGAGAGAGATGGCCACAAATGTCGATTTATTTGCCTTCGTCTTGGCCGAGGACATGAGGACAGCCTGCAGCCCGAGAAGCTCCTTCTTGGAGGATTTGACATCGATTCTGACCGGGCTGATGCCTAGAAGGTTGAGGTCATCGATTCTGCTCCGGAGCAACTCTTCGATGGCCGAGCGGATAAGCAGAAGCTCTTTGGGAACGATAAGCTTCACCCACTCTATCTCTCGCTCGTGAATAAATGGGGCGACATCGGCATCATTTTCCGTACGGGTCTGGATATTGGCAATGTGAAGGTTGGTGCATATCTCGGCGATCTTCTCGCTCTGGCTGCCCGGGCTGGCGGTAATCCCCAGGACCAGGGGACTTTTCGCCTCGCGATGATAGCGATCGGCGATATAGACATAAGCATAATTGCCCACTGCCCGATGCGCCTCGTCGAATATCACCAGGGAGACATCCTTAAGATCGATCCTTCGAGAGAGAAGATCGTTTTCGATCACCTGCGGAGTGGAGACAACGATGCGGCTTTTCCCCCAGGATTCGATCCTTTTTTCCGGTGGGCTCTCCCCGGTCATCATGGAGACTATATCTCTGTCTCGGAGCACACGTTGCAAGAAAACGGCATGCTGCTCCACCAGAGGTTTGGTAGGAGCCAGGAAAAGAACCCTGCCCTTATCCATTCGAGCCAGCAGCACCATGAGAGCTATGACGGTCTTGCCCAAGCCCGTAGGCACTACTATAAGGCTGGAGGACTTGAGTGCCGTGGCTGCCAAATCCAACTGGAAGAGCCGCTTCTCTACGGTTTGCGGCAATAGATGCGGATGCTCCAGGTAGGTGCACATGGTTGACCTCTGCGATCTTGTTGTATTTGATTCCATTGTATTGCTCCGCGAATGGTGATCCATTAATCCAGGTTCACCTTATCGGCAATTTCTGGAAAGATAGATCTATTGATGTGCATTTATTATTCATATTATATCATTTTTACTATACTTATCACCCCTGGCTTTATAGACTCGTTCCTGGATCTGAAGGAGATCGCCCCAATCTAGGCTGTTTTGAAGGATAAATTTATATAATATAAAAGTAAGATATTGATAGAAAGCTAAATCTCGCTTATTTAGCGAAATAGCTTAAATTGATCGCTTAAATAAAAGGGGGCGAAAAAGAAAATGAAGGGAGTAGTAATAGTAGCACTTATGCTTGCAATTGCCCTTATAGGGGGTTGCGGCACCGTGCTAGCTAATCCACCACTGGTACCACCAGTGCAGTATGAACAGTTCTGTGAAGCACAAAAAGTGGCTGGAACAGGAATTATCGATGTCAGCACATCGATAATCGACAAAAAGATAGCTCTTGAATACTACAACACCATGGCCGGCGACGGCGACATGGAGCTTGACTCCGAGCATGCCTACTCGCAAAATCCGGACAAGCTCAAGAGGAACGTGAGCTCTGTCAACAAAAGCAATGAGGTCGGCTTGAACCTCTATGAAACCACCAAACTGACCTATACAGGCGATACACCTCTGACCGGCGGCAAGTACCTGCATTCCAAGGCATTCTACGGCGGAATCGGCGCTGATGTTCAGGAGATGTTCTCCGTTAACGAGATGGAGAAGGATGAGACGTCCTTCTTTGCCTCGACGACACCTTATCAGCCTCAGAACGTCTCCCCGACCACAGGGAAGAAGACACCAGGACAACCGTATGGTCCGGAAAAGCTGACTAAGGGAAGATTGCTAAAGAATGCTGGCAGAAACACCACGCAGGTGGATGCGCTAATGACATCAAACGGGGGCAACTATATTCCATCGCACCTGATCGGCATGGAAACCAAGACCTCTTTCAATGGTACCTGGGGCACCGATGCCAAGTGGCACAAGATATTCTACAAGGATATCAAGGCCCACGAGATGTTCACAGGAACCTTCGAGGCCGAGAAGACCATTAAGTTCCATGAGAATCCCGTGCCCGATAATATCCGTGCGCCATGTGATGGCATAGACTGCTAGGCCGAGAAAGCCTGCAGTTTTTTCTTTTTTTTGCAGTATTCAGGGGGTTAGCATGAAAAGACAAATGATTTGGATTATGATAATATCCATCCTGACGGCATGCATGGCAACAGCCACAGTTGAGGACTCGAGCACTGCAACAGATGATGTTTCGAGCAGCCCCTGGGCTGGCCCGACATCGCCGACCTTGCCTACCTATCTGCCCAGCCCATGTTCCGGTGATTCCGGTGCCCTGACCGTTGCCATAGGCCTG
>JAPKYA010000124.1 GCA_026394565.1 Methanothrix sp. | reverse complement strand
ATTATGTTTCAGCTCTTTAGCCTTGACGAGGGCTTCATAGGCTTCTTTTGTGTGACCCAGCAACCTGAGAGCATTGCTTTTATTGTACCATACATCGGGATCTTGTGGATTGATCTCAATAGCTTTGTCTAATGCCTTAATTGCATCCTCCAGTTTGCCCAGAATACCAAGAGCTGCACCCATATTGAGCCATGCATCGGGATCTTTTGGATTTAGCTCAATAGCCTTAGAGTATGCCTTAATAGCATCCTCCGGTTTGCCTAGCCCAACAAGAGCAACGCCTTTGTTGTGCCATGCATCCGCGGAGTCCGGTTTAATATCAATGGCTTTATCTAATGCGTTAATAGCATCCTCAAACTTGCCTAGCTTTACAAGAGCGTTGCCTTTGTTGAGCCATGCATCTTTTAATTGTGGATTGATCTCAATAGCCTTATCAAATGCTTTGACTGCATTCTCCAGTTTGCCTAGAATATCGAGAGCATAGCCTTTGTTGTACCATACATCGGAAAGCTGAGGATTTATCTTGATTGCCTTATCATATGCTTTGATAGCATCATTGTACTTACCCTTGGCCAGGAGAGCATCTCCTTTTTCTCTCCAGTCACGCTTTTTAGCATCGGGGGTCTCCTGAACACTCATGCAACTAATTATGTGCACGGAAAGCATTTAACTCTTGTTTCGGATCATGACAAATTATCAACCACGAGACCTAGCTCCGGTCCGCATGCCCGACCGAGCCCGCGTGCATGGGCCGTGGCTCTGGGCAGCCCTCACTGCCAGGCGGCCCCAGGCCCACGGGCGGGAGCCGGTCGCTCGATGCAGCCTCTCTCTTGCCCTCTGCCCGCAGAAAATATATCTTAATAGTCCGCATAATGTGATCTATGATCAATTGGCAAGACCGCATCTCTCTGGACCCAAAAATCCTTGTGGGAAAACCCGTGATCAAAGGCACGCGCTTGGCAGTGGAATTCATTATTGACCTCTTGGCTAATGGCTGGAAAGAGTCCGAGATACTCCATAATTACCCTAAATTAACTCCCGAAGACATTCAGGCCTGTCTCGGCTACGCCAGCTCCTTGATGAAATCGGAACGTGTCTATCCCAACACAGCCTTGCAGGACGGCCTTAATGCGGCTTACCTATAAATATAGTTAATTATTATCAAAATTTTTTATATATCAGAGTCACGAATTATCCTCATCAACTCGTCCTCCAACATATTCTTCATGGGATTATAAGAAAGACCTGATACAGCAGATGCGAATGGGCTTTCCGCTTTAAATACGTCTTCTTTTAAAGCCTGGATAATTATATCCGCTCTGGTTTTTAATCTATCATCCTTTTTATAGGCGAATAATTCCGAAAGAGTTCTTGATTGCTGACGAGTTAATTCTAATAATTCATTTAGAATGTCTGACGAATCCCTTGGATGGACAACACTTTCAGCAGGTTTTGTGACAACATCATTTATGTCAGATTCGAGCTGTCCCCAAAAACTCTCAAAAATTAAATCGATTCGAGATTTATCAATAGTATTTACAGAAAGATCGTTAATTAAATACAATAATTGCTTTGTGCTTTCTTTATCTGCTTTTTTTGCTTGAAAATGAGATAAAGGACCTTGGATATCCGAGGGTTCAACGCCTAAAAGATATGGGCAAACATAATTACTATCTTTTAGACTATTGGCTAGCATGCCAGCTTCAAAATGCATCCAAATGGATTTTAAATCGTCGGATGTAATACAAAGGATTCCGATCTTAGCCTCTTCCAATGCTTTTAGGAGATCCTTATCCCACATGCTTCCCGGATCAATATCAGCCTCGGACATCCAAGGATCTGCTGCCTGGATTATGGTAGGAATCCAATCCCGAAGTGCCTTTGCAGCTCTTTTGCTCCTCTCCCCGGACCAACCAAGAAATATTTTGCACATACGCAGCAAGTTAGCTTATTTCAATAAGAGTTTATCGCCATTATATTGTATATTTTTAAAATTATTTTTTTGATATCTTCACACCCCCTCCACCCTCTTCTTCCTCTCCCCCGCCTCCTTCGCCGCCGCCTCTTTGCCCAGCACCCGCGCCACCGACTCGATGGCCTCCAGGTAGCGCACCATCTGGTCCAGCCAGTTGATGAGATCTCCCTGGTAGGCGTACATCCCGTACCGATCGCTGAAGTAGTCGATGATCCCATCCGGGCTCTTGCCTTCCGCCCGCAGATCCAGGATGCGCAGCGAAATGCTCTTCTGGACACAGCCGCAGTAGGGCGATTCCTTGCAGATGCAGCGCAGGAAGTCCCGTGAGAAGTCCATGCAGTACCTCTGCAGCTTGCTATCCAGCTCCCGCAGGTCGGCGCTACTGAGCAGGTCCAAAAATGAGCCGTGCAGAGCCCTCTGGGAGATCTGCATGTGCAATTTGATGGAGATGCGTTCTGCGAATTTGAGGTAAAGAGCCTCAAAGCTCTCCAGCGCCACCGCCACCTCCAGGGGGCTCTTGCCCTTGCCAAGCAGCTTGACAATGGTGGCCACCTGCTCCGGAGCCAGGAAATGGGCCGCCGCGGCTTCGCCCAGGCGCGTTGGGATTATGCCCTTCACCAATCCCGCCTTTTCCAGGGAGGAAAGAGAGCAGTTCAGGTCATCCAGGCCCACCGTAAGGTTGTGCAGTTTCTCCAATTCCGCTCGCGAGCGAGCCGCCACAGCATTGGCCAGCACCTCCTCTTGTTGCTGCGCTTCGGAAAACTCCGGAGCCACGTCTTCCATCTGGCCGTTCAGCAAGGCGAGGGCCATCTCATCCTCAGACTCGCTGCGTCCTGCAGAGAAGCGCCGGCCCGGCTCGGCTAGGATGTAGACCAGGCCCTTGTCATGGTAGCCAGGGCGTCCCGCCCTGCCTAACATCTGATTGAACTCATGCACATTCAGCCACTCGATGCCCATGGCCAAAGATTCGAAGACCACCTGCGAGGCAGGAAAGTCCACGCCTGCCGCCAGGGCCGCCGTCGTGACCACGGTGTGAATCTTTCCCGCCCCGAACAGCTCCTCGACCTTCTTTCTCTCCGGGTACTGCAGGCCCGCATGATAAGCAGCAGCGCCGGGAATGGCATCGGCCAGGTTGTAGCAGTTCTTGCGGGAATTGGTGAAGATGATGGTCTGGCCACGATAACCGGTGGACGAAGTCAGGGCCTGCGCCTCTTTGGACAGCTCCCGCAAAAGCCTGCGCTTCTCCGGCCCGGAGGTGAAGATGAGGTGCCGCTCGATTGGCACCGGTCGCAGTGAATACTCTACCAGCGTCGCGCCCAGGCGCTTGGCGAGCGCTGCAGGATTGCCTACAGTTGCGGAGAGGAAGATGAACTGGGCTTTGGGTGCGGCATTCTTCAGCCGGGCGATCATGCCTGCCAGCCTGTGCCCCCGCTCGGCGTCCTCCAGCATATGCACCTCGTCGATAACTACTGTGCCCACCCTTCCTAAGCTCTTCTTGGTGCGAATCACCTGGTCTATGCCCTCGTAAGTTCCGGAAATGATGTCCGCGTTGAGGCTCTGGGGGATATTACGGCCCTTTCCCAAACGTATGCGGCTGACCCCTACGCGGATGGATGTCTGAAAGCCCAGCTCCCGGTAGGCGCTGAGCTGATCGAACTTCTGATTGGCCAATGCCACCAGCGGCACTAAAAAGAGCAGCTTTCCCTTATTCTCCATCAGATTCTTGACTCCGGCCATCTCACCGATGAGGCTCTTACCGGTGGCCGTGGCCGAGACGACCAACTGATTTCGTCCTTCCAAAAGGCCCGCCTTCACCGACCTGGATTGTACGGGCAAAAGCCTGGTCAGCCTCTTCTTGAGTAGCTCCAAGAGGTCCTTAGGCAGGGCAATGGACTCCAGCGGCAGAGTCGGCTCCTCCTTGCTCGCGGGGATGGTGTCAAAGCGGGTCAGCTCCGGCTCCAGCCTCTGCAAAGATAGAAGGCTAACCACATCGTCCAGGCTCCTCCTGGTCTTCAAGATCCTGGCCAGATGAGCCTTGGCTGCGCGGCCAAGCTTGCGAAAGTCCGCCTCGCGCAAAAGCTCAGCCGCGGCGCAGTTTTCGCAGATGCGCCTGCCCTTGTAGGTTATAGCATCCTGCTCGACATAAGTGACTCTTCGCTGGCCCAGGCAATGATTGCAGACCTGCACGAATCTGTAGCTGAGCTGATAGGACGCCAAGAGCTCGATGAACTTCTTTTCCATTGGTCCGTCGCCCCGGGCAAGATAAATGGCACCGGCTTTGCGCAGCATTCGCAAAGCGTCCTCGGGAGGAAGAAATTTCTCGGCCTGGTCATCCTTTTTCACCAGGAATTTGAAGACCCTCGGCCCCTGGGGCATGTCCTTCAAACGCAGATATCCCTCAAAAAGAACCTTGCTGCCGCTCTGAGGCAGTAATAGTATGCGGGACCGGTCCGCCTGAGCCAGAACCTGAAAAGTCATTCTGAATAAGATCTATCCTGACGTAAGGTCGATAAGCTCGTACTTCAGGCCCTCCGACTCCAGGCGGGTAAGAAGCCCGGGAATCTGCTCATCCACACTGACGATCACTGAGCTGATGCCGTGATATGCCGCCTCGACTGCGAACTCCTTGGCCCCGAAGATGATGTCCGGCTCGCGCCCCACTTTGCGCAGCGCCGCCAGTGCCTCGATGCCAAGGCAGCCCACCTTTTTCACTCTGGAGAGCTGATATCGGAGGGCCGACAAATCGACTTTGCGTGAGCCCCCGTTTTGTACGCGCGGCACCTTGCAGAGAATAATCCTGCCTTCCTCAAGGCTTATCAGTCCCTGCAGGTCGGAGACGCCCACATCCTCTCCTGCCCCGGCATCGGCAATGACAACCCCGCCCGCCTCTATTCCTTCCTTTTTATTGGCATAGAGAAGGCCGCCCTGCATCTCCAGGGATACGTGCTCGCCCTCCGCCAGATCTGCTTCGGCTATGGCCGCCCAGACAGAGACGTGGCTGATGATCTCTTCCATCACCACACGTGCATAGCGCTTCAGCTCGGCGGCACTCTCCAGCAGCCACTCCACTCCCTCTTTGGTGATGCGATAGCGCATCCGTCCATCCGTGGTCACCAGTCCATCCGCTACCAGCTCCTTGATGTACTCGGATATGGCCTGGGGAGTGACGCCCAGACTCTCCGCCACCTCCTTTTGCCGAAGATTGGGCTGATGCGCGGCGATTTCCACAAGAATCTGAAAACGAGAGCTTTCTCGCTTGCTCTGCAGCACACTCGCCATCAAAAGTCCTCAACGTAGGGCTCAATGCGCTGGCCCCTCACCGCGAGGCCCTCCGCCCTCTTGGCCACGCCGCGAATGAATATCTGGCTGAGCCCCAGCTCCCGAGAAAGGTTGGATAGACTGTTATTGCCGCCGTTGACCATCGTTTGCAGCTTCTCGATCACTGTACGCAGCTCCTCATCGGACATGAAGGTAAGGCTGATCAGCTCACTGAGATCCTCCATGGTAGCCCCGAAGCTGGCCTGCACGCGGGAGTAAGTGGAATGATACTCCTTCTCCGGACTTGCTCCTGGTTCTGGCACCCTCCACTTGGTCTCGATGAGACCGCTCTTGCGCAGCAATGCCACGCTCCGATGAACGCTTGCTTCGTCGCCGATGAGCGTTCCCAGCTCACGCTCAGTATGCCATTCTCGACTGAGTTCATCAAAGATCTTCTTATGGACATCAGAGCCGAAGGCCTGCAACAATGGGACCAGATCTGAAGGATCGTTGATGATCCGCGTTCTCTTTCCCGTCACAAAGAACCTCTCATTGGTATTATCTCTCTAATTTGATAAAGCTTTTGAAGATCATAGCATTCTTCAAATCAGCCTGATCGTCTCCAGATTCATGGGCGCCATGGTCGGTATCCTGTATCTCTTGTAGATGGAGCTGGCTAAATCGAGGCAGTTGCCCTCATCACCGTGGTTGGTGAGGACCCGGCCGGGCTTGGGATAGATGCGGCGCATGTATTCCATGAGCTGCTGGCGATCAGAGTGCCCGGAAAAGCCGTCTACCGTGGTTACCTCCAGGTTTATCTTCACAGTCTGGGTCTTGCCCTCTACGGAGAGCGGCAATTCCTTCCATCCCTTTTGAATGCGCCTGCCCAGCGTTCCCTCGGCCTGGTATCCTACAATTACCAGGGTATTCTTCTCATCCGGGCCCAGGCGCTTGAGGTACTCGATAACCGGCCCTCCATTGAGCATGCCGCTTGTCGCCAGTATCACGCAGGGCGGCCCTTCGATTATCCCCGCCCTTTGCTTGGGGCTTTCTACCTGCACAAAGCACTGGGCCAGGAAGGGATTGATTCCTTTGTGGAATATAAGATCCCGAAGATCGTTATTGAGGTACTCGGGATATGTGGTATGAATGGCGGTAGCCTCGTAGATCATTCCGTCCAGACAGACCGGCACCTCATCTATTACCTTCTTTCTGATGGCCTCCTCCAGGACAACCATGACCTCCTGGCTGCGGCCCACAGAGAAAGCGGGAATGATTACCTTGCCGCCCTTGCTGATGGTTTCCTTGACCACGTTTATCAAAGTGATTTCCGCATCTTTCCGAGAGGGTTGAATGCTGTTGGCCCCTCCGTAGGTGGCCTCAGTCACCAGCGTTTCCAATCTCGGAAAATTGCATACTGCCGGATCGAAGAGCCTGGTTCTCTCGAACTTGTTGTCTCCGGTAAAAGCTACATTGTAAAGGCCGTCTCCAATGTGAAAGTGGGCAATGGAGGAGCCCAGGATGTGGCCGGCATTGTGCATGGTCAATTTGGTGTCGGGAGCAATGTCGGTTACATCTCCATAGTTGAGGGTGATAGTATGCTTGAGAGCCTCGCGAACCATTGCAGAGTCGTATGGCAGCCTCTTTCCCTCGCGCCCAGCTATCTCAATATAATCGAGCTGCAAAAGCACAGCCAAATCCCTGGTAGGCGGAGTGCAGTAAATAGGTCCTTCGTAGCCGTATTTGTAGAGCATGGGAACAAGACCGGCATGGTCCAGGTGAGCATGCGTCAAGACCACGGCATCGATCTGATTGAGCGGATAGACCTCGGGAACATAGAGATACGGCGTAGCAGAGTCGTCCGATCCCACGTTTACGCCGCAGTCGATGATTATGCGCGACTCCGGTGTGGAGAGAAGCATGCAGCTTCTGCCCACCTCGCGACAGCCTCCGAGCGTTGTGATCCGCACCCACTGATCCTTGGAAGCTATATCTCGATGGATCTTCCGGCCCACAGTGCGTAGGATGCTCTTTCGCTCCGTCTGAACACTGCGCAGATAATCCTTGATGTTGGCGATGGTCGTCGAGCGCACCGGCGGAGTCCGAACTACCTTTGGTGTCCAGCCGATCAGTTTGGTGATCTCGCGTAGTGTCGCCCCATGGCGACCGATAACCAACCCCGGTTTTTCCGCCTCGATCTGCACTTCTCCTGTCTCGCCGTCAAAGTAATAGTTGGTGAGAACCGCTTCCTTGGGCACAACCTCCTGGATCTTGGTTATGGAAATTTCAGGTTCTGCCAATACCTTCAAATCCGGCCGTACCACCACGCGCTTCCTAAGCTCTTTGGCCAGGTTGCGTATGATCTCGCCGTCGTCCGCCAGCTTCTTGGGGTCGTCGGTATAAATGACCAGCTCCGGACCCTCGAATTCCAGCCCCGTGACATTGATGTCAGGAGGCAGCTTGCTCTGCACCTTGCGTTTGAGCTCAAAAAGTACTTCTTCTACAGACAATAGAACACATCCAAAAAAGATTAAAGGAGCTTCATAATCTCCGAAAACTCCGGCTCGCCTACCTCCTGGTATTTATCTGTAATTCTGACGAGCTCGATTTTATCGCCGGAAGCGGAATCGCGCTTCATGGCATTATGAATTGCCCGGGCGGCCAGCACAGTTCCATCCTCAATGCTTATGCCGGGCTTGTACAGGGCTTCCAGCACGCCGTAGGCTACGGGAGATCCTGAGCCGGTGGCCACGACCTTGCGCTCTTCGATCTGCCCGCCCAATGCATCAAGCGAATAGATCTTGGAACCGTATCTGTCCACACCGCCCATGACGAGCTGCACCATAAAGGGATAATAGCGACGAGAAGAGAGTATATTGGCCAGCATGGAAGTTACAGCTTTGATGGTCATGCTCTCGCCCCTTTGCATCTTGTAGAGCCTTGCCTCCACCTGAATCATCCGGACCAGCGATTGAGCATCTCCTACCGCTCCTGCCGTAGTCAGACCCACCAGGTCGTCGACCTGATAAATCTTCTTGGCGGTGCTGCTGGCTATGAAGCTGCCCATGGTAGCACGGCTCTCCGATGCAAGGACTACACCCCCATCGCAGAGTACACCTACCGTAGTTGTACCTTTGAACACCTCGACCATCTAATTACCTCAACTAAAATCAGAAAACGGACAAAATCCTTTTTACTTCTGCTATATAAATACTTTCCGCAGCCGCATTGATTTATCGGGATTTCGCGTCTTCGAGCCTTCGCGTGAATCAGGATCTCGCGCGAAGCCGCGAAGACGCGAAGGGCGCTAAAAAGGCATATAATTGAGGAAATAAGAAATATGAGGCCGTACAATGCCCTGATGTGAACGACCTTGCCGGCCTCGTCGCCTTTGTCCACAAATATTACATCGACCCCATAATCTACGACACCGGCTATAACCCGGTGGATACCATCACCTGGGCGATAATCCTGGGTCTGGCCATACTTGGCCTGATAAAACTGCTCAGCCGCTGGGATCTTTTAATGGATAATAGGCTGCTGCTCGCTACTCTGCCTTACATCCTGGCGGGCTCAAGTCTAAGAGTGATCGAGGATGCAGATCTGGTTTCTGCGCCCTGGAGATATCTTTTAATCACGCCGCTCATATTCTTCCTGGTCTTTCTAATCACGACGGCCTGTCTGATCCTCACCCGGAAGATCTGGGGCGAGAAGTTCTATGCAAAATATGCTGCCTCCGGCTTAATCTGGACGCTTTTCAACCTGGCCGTTCTTTCCACGCTCGGATTTAAGAACGCCTGGGTCATAGCTGCCGTCTTCATACTGGGCTCGATCCTCGCAGGGGGCGTCCTCTCTTGCCGGCGCCGTCTGTCCGCTCTGAAGTTTTTGGACGATAGATTCAATCAAATGATCATCTACGCTCACATGCTGGACGCCAGCTCAACCTACTTCGGAGTGGATTGGTTTGGTTACTACGAGAAGCATGTGGTTCCTACATTTCTCATAAACCTGACCGGCTCCGCGGTTGTTATGTTTCCTCTCAAGCTGGCGATCCTCCTGCCTGTGCTGAGCATGATCGACCGATTTTTGCAGGAGCCATCCCTGCGAAATCTCACCAAGCTGACATTGATCACCCTGGGTTTGGCGCCTGCTGTCCGAAATACGCTTCGCCTGGTCCTGGGGATCTGAAATGACGGAAAAAAGCAAGAGATAAAAATGGGGAAGCAAAACGCTTTAGCTGATCCTGCGCTCATCGCTTCTGCCGCCGGAGACCGTCCCTTTCACCGGAGCTTCGCCCGAGGGCAGGTAAAGGGTGAAGCTTCCCGATGTGCTGTTGCCGTCGGCGCTGTTGAGGGTCATGCGGTAGAGGAACGCGTTGTCCAGGGATACAACATTCAGGATCATGGCGTTTCCTTCCAGAAGAGAGCCCTCAACTGTTGCGATCTGCTGGTTAAACCCCTGCTTGAAGACTCCCGTACCAAAAAGGGCCGCTTCCGACTGGTAAATTCGCAGCTCGATATCTCCGACAGGCACTGATTTCAGGTCTCTCAACTCAAAGCTCCAATTGCCGGCCAGATTGCGGCCGTAGGCCTGCAGGCCGGGCCTTGCCGTGCCGCCCGTCATTTCCAGGTATTCTGCCGTGTGCTCCGGATCGGCTATCTGCATTCCATCCAGGGACAGGTCCATGCCCTCCGGCTCTATGACTCTTGGCGTCGGTGCCGCGCAGGCGCCGGCTATAATGCAGGCCATGGCGGCCAGCATCAGCAATATGTTTCTTGGATTGACCATTAACCAAACCTACACAAAAATTCAATCCAGGGGGATTTTTCCAGACTATTTTTCCAGTATCCTGCGGTGCGCTTCTCTGAACTTTGCATCTCTCATCTGGCAGGAGCATCTCCCCTGGAACCATTGATAGCGAGTCATCTCCTTCCAGATCTCCTTGAGGCTCTTATCTTTAATGTTCCCAAACCCCAGCGGCATGTAAGCGCATGGAAGCGCCTCGCCTGCCCCGTCCACGTGAATCCATCTGCGTCCGGCAAAGCATCCGAACATCTCCGGGCCGAGCAGATAGGGCAGAGCCGAGACCCTGGGTCCGGCGGAGCGGTTCTTATCCTTATGAAAACGCTCCAGCCGCAGGACATCACTGGACGTTAGCACCTCATCCTCATGCGCTGCCCAGCGGCCCACTGCCACGATCTCGTAAAGGGAAAGCTCATGCACCCCCAGATCTGCAGCCAGAGAAAAGGCATCCTCCAGATGGTCGATATTGTGAGGAGAGGTCACCATGAAGAGATCGACCAGGAGGCCCGCCTCCAGGGCGTTTTTAACGCCATCGAGCGCATCGCGATAAGCACCGCTGCGGCCCCGTACCCGGTCGTGCTCCTTTTCGAAGGGGCTGTCGATGCTGATTCGCACTGCGTAGAGCCCGGCCTGCATAAGCCTGCGCGCCAGATCGGCAGTGAGATGGTAGCCGCTGGTGAACGTTGTGGCAACGGCCCGTTCGTCCACGGAGGAGACCAGATCCGGCAGATCTTTTCTCAGCATGGGCTCGCCCCCGTCAAACGTTATGAGGTAAGAACCCATATCCAGGGCCTGTGAGATCGCCTTTTTGACGACTCCGCTCTCCAGAATCTCACCCTGACGGGAGGGGGCGCTGCAATGAATGCAGTCATTGGGACAGGCCCTCATGACGGCTATGGAAAACTGATCGGGAACAGGGCGGCGAGTTATTGCCGCCACCTGGGCGGAGAGCATGCGATCGAAGGCCCTGCCGGGGGCCGGTGGAATCCAGGTGGAGAAGATGAACTTGTCCGGGCCGGAGCTAATGGGCTTCTCATCGGCAAAGATCTTATTGATCCTGTCCATGATCGGCCTGGCTATTGGAGCGAGCGCGCCCCGGGCGGAAAGCGCGATGCCCCTTCCTTCTGCTAAGGCCTCAATTCTCAGCAGAGGCTTTTTTGCAATCTGCATCTCTCTAGTCCCCGGTGCGTCATCTCGTCCACGATGCTCTCCAAGCGAGATAACATATCATCGCGTCCTCGGGAGAGAAAGAGAGCCTCTTTTGCGAAGCCGCTGTGATCATCAATGACCTTAATGCACATCTGGCCCACGACATCATCAGGATACTGGTTGCTGTAGATTATGGGAAGGGTAACAGAGGTCTTCTTGGACGATTTTCCTTGATCCAGCCCCAGGAATTCCTCCAGGTCATCGAGTACCTGATAGCTCAGGCCCAGATGCGTCCCATAACTCTCCAGCCTGGCCACGTCCTCCCCATCAGCCCCGGCTATCAGTCCGCCCATCTTGGCGGATGCGGAAAAGAGAGTGGCGGTTTTCTTAGAGATGCAATTGTAGTAATCATCAGGGGTTGAGGCTGAAGACAAATCCATCAATTCCCCCTCAGACATGTCCATGCAGGCGGAGGCAAAAGCGCTTATTACCGGCTGGCTATAATGAGATATCAGCTCTATGGATCGAGATATGAGCCAGTCTCCGGCGAGAAGAGAGGCTTCCGGCCCAAAACGCTGCAACGCGCTCTGCGAGCCTCTCCTCTCTAACCCCTGGTCAAGAATATCGTCATGCACCAGGGAGGCGGCATGCACCAGCTCAATGGCCAGAGCCGCGTTCACGGCCGAGGGCGCGCTGCCACCCAATGCCTGCGCAGAGAAGATCAGAATAAGAGGCCGAACCCTCTTTCCAGGAGAGGAGAGCACGTAGCTGATTATCTCTCCCAGGGGAGAATCAGGCAGGTTTCTCACCAGTTCGGCGAGTTGCTTGTTTATAAGGTGGTATTCATCCCAGCCGGAGAACATCGAATAGGGTACTGCCAGCCAGGCTATTTAGCTTTTGCTGATGCGAATAAGTTGAATGAAGCGAAAACCTTTTGAGTTAACAGTGGTTACTTGGAAGACTCGAAAAACGCTTGAACATTAGGTGATAAGAGACATGAAAAGTTCATATTTGATTTTAATGGCTGGTCTATTAGCTACGATCTCAATTGCGGCGGCCCAAAATCCCCTTGAGGCTGCTGCCGGTTCCCTCCAGGAACAGATGAATACTGCCGGACAACAGCTTCAGGAGAAAGCTGTTCAACACGCTCTGGAAGGAAATCTAACCCAAGAGCATATCGCCCAAGATCTCGATGCCGGCAAAGAGAATCTGACAGAGCAGCTTCAACAGAAGGCTGCCGAGGAGCTGAAGAAGCAGGTAAGCGAGCAGATTAAAAAGCAACCGGGATTTGAGGCTGCTTTAGCCATATTGGCCACGCTGGCCGCCGCCGTCTTGATCCGGCGAAGAAATTAAGAAATTATCACTCATCCTTTTTTGTCCCAGGCATAACCAATATATACTAATATGATGACTGACAGTCAGTCATAATGTAAGGGATAGAAATATGGAAATTAGCAACGCCGAACGAAATAAGCGAAAATCAAACGTGGCTCTGCTTTCGGTAATCTCGAATGGCAGCCTTGTCATTCTCAAACTTATTGTAGGAGTAATAATCGGATCGGTCTCTGTGATATCCGAGGCCATCCATTCGGGTGTGGACTTGCTGGCGGCCGTCATTGCATTCTTTGCCGTGAGAAAATCCGGCAAACCGGCCGACGAGGACCATCCTTTCGGCCACGGCAAGGTTGAGAATATCTCAGGAACGGTCGAGGCTTTGCTTATCTTCCTTGCGGCAGGCTGGATAATTTTTGAGGCTATAAAAAAGCTGAGAAATCCCGAACCCCTGGATGAAGCATGGCTAGGCATTGCCGTCATGCTGATTTCCGCTATGGCAAATATCATGGTTTCCAAGAAGCTCTTTTCGGTGGGCAAAGAAACGGACTCCATAGCTCTGATGGCGGATGCATGGCATCTGCGAACAGATGTATACACTTCGCTTGGTGTTTTCGGCGGCCTGGCAGTCATCTTTGCAGGCGGATTTGTCCTTCCCGGAGTAGATTTGCGATGGGTGGACCCAGCGGCCGCGATAGGAGTCGCTCTGCTGATCATAAGAGCTGCCTATCATCTGACGGTTGAATCGGCACGCGACCTGGTGGATGTGGGACTTCCCTCTGAAGAGGTGGACGAGGTGCGCAGGCACATAAGGGCTTTCGCTCCAACGATTAGGGGATTTCATCGCCTGCGCACGCGAAAAGCAGGAGCCATTCGCTTCGTGGAGTTTCACATCAGAGTCGATGCATCGATGTCCGTAGACGAATCACATCGCATTGCCGACATGATAACCTGCTCTATCAAACAACACTATCCTGGGACTACAGTTACTATTCATATTGAGCCCTGCAACTGCACCATGGCCAAAGAAGGCTCTTGCGGCTGCCTTCTCAGTGAGCAAGAGAAAAAAGAGCTGAAAACCTTATGCTGAAAAAGATATTGATTGCCACGGATGGATCGGAGACAAGCATGCGTGCCGCAGAGATGGCCGTTAGTATCGGGAAAAAATCAGGTGCCTCGGTAACGGCTGTCTACATCGTAGATGTACAAAGACTGGCCCAGCTTCCCGGCTATGCGGCAATGCCCGGCATTAAAGACAATCTGATGGGACTCATGTTCAAGGAAGGCAGCGAGGCATTGGAGGAAATTGGGGACATGGCCCGGGATGCAGGAGTTGCCTATGAAAGAGTGTTAGCCGAGGGTGATCCGGGTGAGGAGCTGCTCAAGCTCTGCAGCGATTTGGGATTTGACCTGATTGTGATGGGCACTATTGGACGAAGCGGTATCACGAGGTTCTTCTTGGGCAGCGTAGCCGAGAAGGTAGTGCGCCACTCCCATGTGCCGGTTTTGGTGGTGCCCGCTGCAGAGTGAAAAAGATGAAACGAATTACAAAAGGCCCCCAAGAAAGAAGACGAGAATTGATCGATACGGCTGAGCGTCTCTTCATGGAGAAGGGATATGAGCATACTGCAATTAGCGATATTGTCAAGGAGCTCAATCTTGCCCAGGGAACTCTCTACTACTACTTCAGCTCAAAGGAAGATATATTGGAAGCTGTTGTGGAGAAAAGCATAGCCGACCTGGAGCAGAGCGTAAAGCGGCTCATTCAAGATGGAGACGCTGATGAGACAGCCATGCTCAATGACTCAATTAATGAAATCCTCAGGTTCGTTTCCCAGAGGAATGACTTCATTGACTTTCTCCATAAGGACATAAATGCTGTAATGCACGCCAAGCTGGAAAGGGCAACTGTGGAGCGAATAGTTCCGATCTTATCCGAGTTGGTTGCCAAAGGAAATGCGTTGGGTTGTTTCAATATCGAAAATCCCACGGAGACGGTTGAGTTTCTCAGTACTGCCCTGGTCTATATCTTTCACCAGCCGGATATCAACACCGACCAGCAACGTCGTGAGAAGCTATGTCGGTCTCTGGAGACAATACTAAACCGGGTCCTGGCAGCCAAGAATTATAGTTTCCTATTAAAAATTTGATTACAATTAAAAATAATTTAGAGCAATCGGCTGGATTCTATTTTGGCGCATCTTCCCGCTACCACGCGATATCCTTCTTTATCCAGCTTCCTTATGGCCTCCGGGCTTTCTGTGCCCGGCTGCATCCAGAAGACCTTGAAGCCTTTCTTCTTGGCCTCCTCCGCCAGAGCCGGCACGGCAGAGGGCCTGCGGAAAACATTCACAATATCGATCTCATCCGGTATGTCCTGCATGGAGGAGTAGACCTTCTCGCCCAGAATGGTCCTGCCGGCATAATTGGGATTGACGAGATAAAGCTTGAAGCCGCGGCTTTGCAGGACATCTGAGACGAAGTAGCTGGGCTTGTAGGGATCTGGCGATATGCCGACCACACAGATGGTGCGGCAGCTTGTCAGGGCCTCTAACAGGTCCTTATCTTCGCGAAGGATGGGCATGGAAAGATCTAGTCATTATTAGAATAAATAACTTAAGTCAATCAGCTCTTCTTGCACAGCACCTTGTCCATGAATATCAGATTCTCAGGCGCCTCGGCCAGCCTCACCTTTTCGCCCCGGACATCAACAATGGCATCGAGCCGGGTGAAGTGGACCTGCTGAATTCTTACCAAGGGCTCGCACCCTTTCTGGAGATGTTCTTTAAACCCATCGATCCTCCCACCGGCACCCATGTAATCCACAATGCGGCGAAAGAGCTTGGGAAGTATGGCCACCTCTTCTGTGACGGCCTTCAGGCTGGATACGGAAAATCCCCGGGTGGTCTTGTCGTTTGGCCATAGTCCTTTCCCTTCAGCTCTGGCGTTTGTCACGGCCTCGGTCAGAGGAAGGCGCAGATCTGAGAAGAGGCCGTTGTAGTACATGGGATAGGCCAGGCCCCGGGCAAGGAGCCGGTAGTTAAAGCTCTCTTTGAGAATCGACTCATCCAGTGTGATCTCAGCTCCGTCTTTCTCCGCCGTCTCACCTGCGAAGACGAAGGCTACCGGGCGGCGGTTGCTCTCTGTGCTGCGGGCCAGGATGAACCCAACCGTTCCGTCCTGGGCCTTGACCACAGTGCTATGCGTCTCATTCCAGACGACCTCATCAATTCCCAGTTGGGAGAGAAGGTAGCGGGCGGCTGCGCGCGCGGGCCGCGGTGGCTGGCAGACGCCCTGGTAGTGCGTTTCCAGAGCATCGACGGCCTCGATGCGCAGTTGGGCATGCCCGCGCGCATTGCGCTCCACAGCTGGGCCGGAGAGCTTCTTCCAGAGAGAGGAGTCTTTGGCCTTGAATCTAATCGAATCGCCATCAGGACTGTAGCCCAGCACATGGAAGGTTCCTTTGATCAGAGTAAACGACATTCATATCACCAATGTACCTATTTTTAGTACTGAGTTATCTTTAGGATTTAAATTTTCTTGTAAAGTTATAAAATATCGGAAAAAGCATAAAACTCCTTGATGGGTATTGGATATACCAAAGGTCATAGCGTCATAACATGCGGTTTGTCCGAAAGCAATACCTGAGTGGGATTGACCATTGTCTCAAGCATTAGGCGGCGACCAAAATGTCAACCAATTACTGCATTACGATCAAATCTATTTATTGCTCTGATAATGAGGGCAATTCTCCTAGCTCTTCATTATAGACGCGATTTAAAACTCGGTCAAGAATGAAACTGCGATCAGATGGAGAAAGAGACGCTGCCAGATAGAGTGCGAGAGGTCGTGTGGACTGCTGCTCCCTCAGTAGCTCCCATACATACTTCAACCGTTCCATATTCGGAAGCGTCTTTTCTGGTAGAGGCGTTTGGAGCATCAATGCCGTCATCCCTTCGCAGAGTTTCTCCTCAAAAAGCCGGAGGCGCTCTTCAGAAGAGTGCAAGCGCCCGCGCATGATTGCCTCAGCACGCTCCAGTGACTCTGCGGCTGCGGCGCCGCGGGCCAGCCGTTGAGCCCCTCGAGTTGAGTGTCCTTCTGTATTGCTTGAAACACTTGCAGCCTTTATGATTCGGCCACGAAGGGCAGACATTTCAGACCCCTCTGGCAGTCGCAGTGTGCTTATTGTTTTTTCTGATTCTTCAAGCCATTTAAGTGCATCGTCCGCGAAACTAGGCTCACCGCGCTGATACTTATCCATGAGTTGCGCTAATTTGCTCAGTTGAGAACCAAGCTTTTCAATTTGGACACAGAGGATCATCTTATTCCGGCATTAACCTCTTGGTCTTTAATCCCTCTCGTTCTTCGGATAACCATTCAAGACCTTCTTCATGCATAACGATACTGAGCCGCGTGACAGCGTCTGGCCCTCCACCGGCATTTTTTATGCTGTCTGTATCCACCTCTATATAGAAATCTGGTGGAATGCTTGGCTTATCTATCGCTGCTTTTTCGACCAGCGGACGAATATCGGCGATCATTCGTTCTGTAATCTCAGATTCCATGATTTTTTCCGAGCCTTTTCTTGCCATTTTCTCATCAAATTTAGGACGGATATCGGCGGCCATTTGATTTGATTTCTCAGATTCTATTTCCGAGCCTTCATTTTCCATTTCTTTATTAGGTTCTATTTTTTCCACCTTGATTCTGTATTCCGCATAACGGAAGAAAAACTCGCTCATTACATCGCGAAAAGCACTCTCGACAGTCTCTCCCACCGTGTAGCGAATGGCCACATCAATATTTGAACTATCATCCATCTCCAGTTTTAAAAAAGCACGATTCAACCTCGAACGCAAAACTTTTTCAAAGCTCTCATAAGCAGAGGTAATTTCCTCTTCGGCAATTTCTTTTTTATATTTCTGAGATTCTGGTGTATCCGTCTTCTTTATATATTCTTCTGGGTCTTTTGAAAACAGCAAGAATCTTTTATATCGCTCGTATAAATCCTTCTCCTCTTTAATTGGATTTTTTAATCGTTCCAAATAATCAAGACGTTTCAATTCATCCTCAATTTCTGTTTGAAAAGAGGTGGATGCAACCTTAGTGATTTCTTCCGGACTATTCCATCTCGGTGGCTCCCCAGGCAATACTTTCGTTAAAATAACAGGTAGACTTATGCTTACCTGAGACAATCTGAGCCTGGGAACAGGGAGGCCCTGTAGAAGAACATTTTTTTGGTAGTTGAGAGCTATGCGCAGCGCTTGCACATCAGAGACGTTTCTGCCATAAGCCACGCTGGTGACAAATGCCCCAAGGACATCGGATAATTTTGTTTTCGTTTTTTCGTCCATCTCTGCACCTCAGCAAATAAATAAAGGCCACAGGACTGCGACTTCCAACGGCCCTACTCCAACTTAGCTAGGATTCCGCCGATTCCCTCAAGGACATCAGTTATTTTTTTTCTGGTTCTTTTTCTGGTTCTTTTGATGTTTCTTTTGGAAGCGGTACATCGATGCTCTTGTGTAGATATGAATTGTTTATTTCCTCGTTAAGTGTGATTGTATTTTTATTCTTATCAACGGTTAATATCGTAAATTCTTTTGCCTTATTGTTAGTACCCGTTGCAGAGAAAGTAAGTTTCTGTAGAGTATCTAGGTCCTTATCTGTTTCAACTGTTAATTCTTTCGTCTCTTTTTTCAAAATTCTCAAAATCGCCACACGCGGCCCTTTCTTCTCACCGATTGAATTTTCCAGAAGTGTAAGTATGCGTTCTGTACCTGATGGCATGTCCTGGTTCTTTGCTTCAACGCGTACATGCATGTCGAAAGTGCGCTCCTCTCTCTCAGATGTAGCGCTCTTCTTCTGGTACGCAGTCTTTGATTGTACCTTGGCGGTAATAAACCATAACTTTCCTCCTGCCTCTACATCCAACTGCTGCGAAAAGTTATCCTCCATATGGGACTCATTGATAGAGGTGATCTTGGCGTTGAATTCTATTACTGCATCTACTATCGAAATATATGGCACAGGCAGCATTGTAAGGAAAGGAACAGTTAGCGTGAACTGCTGGTCTTCTCCATCATCGTTTTTACGGTTATATGTAAAATCGACATTAATTACTTTCCCATCTTTTGTAAAACCCACTTCCTTTATAAAATTGGCCGTGGTTATAGCCGACTTTGCCTGTGCTTCGACAACGGCGTTTAAGGGTCCGCCGATAAGATTCGCAAAATCCAGGGTTGCGATTTCCCTTCCTGATACGGGCATATTCAATCAACTCCAGAGTTCTTTTCTCTAGATTTTGTTAGCATTAATCAATGTTAAACTTTGTGTCTTAACGTCTCAAAAATGTCTAAATACTAAAATCCTGGTTGTTAAATTAAACTTAAATAGTTAATATGCATGTAATGGTAATTGAAGAAGAAAAGCAGGCGAAGAAACACTAAGAACCTCCTGGATAGAATTGATCAATTGAAAACAATGGATATTGGCAGAAAGCAATATGACATCTTCGACACTAGCTATTTATCACGGCCTTAAGCACGCCGGCATCAACTTCGCGACCTCTGTGCCCTGCGTCAACCTGCAAGAGCTGCTCGCCCTGGTCGGCGGCGACCCGGATATCATCCACGTTCCTGTCACCCGCGAGGAGGAAGGGGTGGGCCTGTGTGCCGGGGCCTGGATTGGCGGGCGGCGGCCCGCTCTGCTCATGCAAAACTCGGGCCTGGGAAACAGCATCAATGCCCTGGCCTCGCTGGACATGCTCTATGGCATTCCTCTGCTCATGATCATCAGCCACCGCGGCGGCGTGGGCGAGCCAGTTATCGGTCAGGTGCCCATGGGCCGCCTCACGGTTCCTTTGCTGGACGCCATGGGCATTTTGCATTTCCGACCCCTGCCCGCGCAAGCGGAGGAGACGGTGGCGCAGGCCTGGAGCCAGGCTGCGGCGGGCCGCCGCCCCGTTGCTGTGCTCCTGGATTTAGAGTTTTGGAGGCAAAAATGAAGCGCATTGAAGCCATAGCCCTGGCGGCAGAGGCGGCGGAGGCACAAAATGCCCTGCTGGTTTGCAACATCGGCTATCCCAGCCGGGAGCTTTTCTCGGTTAAAGATCGCCCGGAAAATTTCTACATGCTCGGCTCCATGGGCCTCGCCTCTTCCATCGGCCTGGGCCTGGCGTTGGCCAGGCCGGAGAGAAAGGTTATGGTCCTGGACGGAGACGGCTCAGTGCTCATGAACCTGGGGACGCTGGCCACCATCGCTCATCATGCGCCCGAAAATTATTTGCTGGTGATCCTGGACAACTGCTGCTATGGCTCCACCGGCTCGCAGCCCACCTGCACCCATCTTGGCACTGACCTTTTCGCCCTGGCGAAAGCGGCAGGCGTTGAGAATGTCAAGAGGGTCGATAAGGTTGAGGATCTGCCTGGGGCCTTTCCGGACTTCGGAGTGGTAATAATAAAGGTGGAGCCGGGCAATGCTGACGTCCCCATCATCGAACTATCTCCGGAAAAGATAATAGAACGGTTTAGGAAATCCGCTCGACCGGCTGAGATATCTTGAAGGAGCCGTCTCGTATCCTTCTCTTCAGCTCCTCCGCCTGCCTTATAGCCCGCAGCCGATCCGATTGGCGCAGCACCACTGGGATCGTCTTGACCATACCTGCTTTTGTCTGCAGACGGATGGCTCCCAGGCGGCATCGGAAGGCTCCTGAAGGGCACTTGGTGACGCACAGGCCGCAATGGAAGCATAGAGCTTCCTCCCGGCAGACACTGCCTGTTTCGCTCTTCACCGCCTTCATGGGGCACGCCTCCACCACGGGGCAAGGGTGGCAGCTCGTGCACTTCTGCGGTTCAAACTCCACCTCCAGGTCCACATCCGTCCAGACATCACCGTAGTCGGCCTGGCCGATGACTGTCCTGCTGTTGACATCGTTCACAGGCATGGCAATGTCTCTGTCTGGTCTCGCCATCTCCGCTAAAATTGTCTTGCTGATAACGGGAATGGGCACGGCCCAGGAGCAGATGCACTCCGGGCCGGCGGAGGTGGCAAAGCCGCCCATCAACTCCGGCACCATTTTGTGCATATCGGCAAAGCCGGAGAGATTGGGCCGCTCTTTGCTGCTGCGGGTGCCTGTGCCTAAAACATAGCCCTCGGCGCCGTTCATGAGAATGCGCGTTCCTATGCCGATGCTCTCCAGTAGCGGATCATTTTTTAAGGGATTTATCCGGCCGCAGCCGGAGAATGTCGCCTCCTTACAGTGAGGGGCAAAGCCGCGGGAGTGAAAGATGGTATTGACCGGCTCTTTTCCGGCATTGACAAAGGCCGAGTAATTCTTGAAGGCGTGACGCGATCCAAAGAGCCGGGCATATGGCATCTCATCCAGTCCGACCTCAGCCGAAAGGGTGCGTCCTTCGTTTGTCTCCACATCGACGTGAACTATCTTTCTCTCCACAAGATCGCGAAAGAGATGGCCTCCCCCATAATTGGGCCGGCTCTGACTGTGGGCCGTTCCGAGGACCAGCAAATCCAATACGCCCAGGTTCTCGTTGGGGCAGGGCCCGACCTCTGCGGCTATGTCGTTGATCCAGACCCTCTTGGCTCGCAGAAATGATGCCGGCCCGGCCACGGGAAAGGAGAGTACGGCGTAGGTGCCGCTCATCACCGCTCGGGTGGCAGTGGTGACAACGTCGACCTCGGAGAGACGGTTGCTTTCGCCTGACTCTACAAGCTTTGCGACTTCTTGAGCCGTGATAACGACAGCCTCGCCCCGCTCAACCTTTCCCAATATCTCAGAATAAGATCCAACCATATATTATGAAGCCGAACCAGTGCTTCTAGAAACGCTTTTCGCCCTGCTTCAGGTCCTATTAATACTATTGTGGGATTATTTCTGCAGATTATCCAATCTGAGAAAATAATGCCTAATGGCTGGAAACTGCTTTATACCGATCGTTCTCTGCAGTGGGCAAAGTCGCAACTCAGGTGATCGCATTTGAAGAAATTCATAATTATGGCCATTCTGGCGGCTGTGGTAGTGATGTCGCTGGGCTGCATCTCGGCTCCGGAGAAGAAGGAAAATGTCTCCGCCCAAGAGAATATGTCCGGCAAGATCTCTACCCTGCGCATAGGGTACCAGCCCAGTACCCATCAGATTGCAGAGATGGTCGCTTCCGAGAAGGGCTGGTGGGCTGAAGATTTATTGCCATTCGGCATAACAAAGATCAAAGAATTTGAGTTTCCGACAGGAGTTCCGGAGATGCAAGCCATGGTTGCCGGGGAGCTGGATATGGCTTATGTGGGAACCGCTCCGCCCATTTCTGCCATATCTGCTGGACTGCCGGCCAAGATCGTGGCTGCGGTCAACATCAACGGCTCAGATTTGGTCCTCAGGCCGGATCTGGTCTACAATGGACCGGCAACTCTGACAGGCCTAACCATAGGCACATTCCCACCAGGATCGATTCAGGACACTGTCATGAAGAAATGGCTCATGGATAACGATGTCAATGTCTCCCAGGTCGATATTAAAGCCATGGACCCGGGACCCGCTATCAGTGCTCTGTCCGCAGGCAAGATAGACGGTGTCCTGCTGCCGCATCCATCGCCATCCATAATTGAGCTGAAAGGCAAGGGCAAACATGCTGTAGCCTCGGGCGAGATGTGGCCGAACCACGCCTGCTGCAGCCTGGTGGTCACCGACAAGCTCATCAAAGAGCAGCCTGAGCTGGTAGAGCAGATCATCAAGACCCACATCAAGGCTACCGACTACATCAATGCTCATCCTGATGAGGCGGCACAGATATTCGCCAAGAGGACCAAAGCGAACCTCACGGAAATTGAGTATTCCGTAAAGAACTGGGATGGCAAGTGGGTCAGCGATCCGCACCTCCAGGTGCCTTCGACAGTCGAATATGCAAAAGTCGACTACAAGATGAAGTATACCAAGAGGGAGCTGACTGAAAAGGATCTCTTCGATACCAGTCTCTATGAGAAGGTGTTGGGCGCTGAGAAAAGCCAGTAGGACCAAAAATATCCTGAGAAATCAGGGCATTTCCGCCCTTTCTATTTTTGGATTGATAGCAATCTGGGAGAGTGCTGCCTTTCTGGTCAACGACCAATTGACTTTGCCCAGTTTTTTGCAGGTAATAGCCGCTTTTATGGAAAACTGGTTGTCGATTATCACCGAGGACCTGCCGGTCAGCTCTCTTCATTTTGCCATCGGCATGGCTGGTGGGTTGCTAATTGCTCTGCCCATCGGAATGATCATGGGATGGTTCAAGCTTTTTGACAATATTTTGGATCCCATTGTAGAGATATTGCGCCCCATACCCCCCTTGGCCTGGATTCCCTTTGCCATCATCTGGTTTGGCATAACCAACACTGCCGCAGGTTTCATTATCTTCATCGGAGCGGTGTTTCCCATATTGATCAACACCTATGTGGGTTTTAAGAGCCTGCCCCGGGTGTATGTCGAATCGGCAAAAGTTTTGGGTGCAACTAAAGATATCGATCTGATCCGGTATGTCGCCCTGCCTTTCGCCCTGCCCTCCATCGCAGCCGGCATAAGAATTGCCATGGGAATTGCCTGGATGTGCCTGGTGGCCGCCGAGATGTTCGGGGTGAGCAAGAATGGTCTCGGATTCAAGATCTGGGACTCTTACGGCCATTACCGCATGGATGAGGTATTCATGTACATGATTGTGCTGGGTCTGCTGGGCCTGGCCATAGATCGCACCTTCCGCTATGTAGTGGAAGACAAGATGCTGAAGTGGCGCGTGGGACTCACCCAGTAACTTTTTCGAATTTTTTATCAAGGAAGTACAAAGCCTTAATAAGATATTGGAATTCATTAATGCTTCAAAGAATCTTTATACAACAGTACTCAGAGGATTGGTCATGAAGAGAAATATCAAGGTTGAACGCCTCAATCAAAGACCGTTGGAGCAGCAGGAAATAGAGCTGGTAGAGCGCAAGGGCATTGGACATCCGGACAGCGTGGCGGACGGCCTCGCTGAATCCATCAGCCGGGCCCTTTGCCGGGAATACCTTGATAGATTTGGAGCGGTGTTGCATCACAACACCGACAAGACGCAGATTGTGGCGGGAAGGTCCAAGCCCGCCTTTGGAGGCGGCGAGGTCATATGCCCGCTTTACATACTCCTCACGGGCCGCGCCACAAGGGTCTTCAAGGAAGAGGAGATTCCTGTGGACACCATAGCCATCAAGGCAGGGAGAAAGCTTTTGAGCGAGTCGCTCTCCAACCTGGACGTCAACAATCATGTCATCCTTGATGCCAAGATCGGCATGGGCTCGTCCGACCTGCGGGACGTCTTCGGCCGCAAGGTTCCCTCAGCCAACGACACCTCCTTTGGCGTAGGATATGCGCCTCTCTCCGAGACTGAGAACATCGTCTTCAATACTGAGCGCGAGCTGATGAGGCTCATGAAGAGCGTCCCGGCCATAGGCGAGGACATCAAGGTCATGGGCATGCGCCAGGGAGATGCCATTAACCTGACCATTGCCTGCGCCATGGTCGATCGGCATGTTGCGAACCTCAAGGAGTATGCGGACACGAAGAGAGACATCGTGGAGCACATCGTTGAGTACGCCAAGCAGTTCACGCCGCGCCAGGTAAATGCGCAGATGAACGTGGCCGACAACATCGAACAGGGCTCGGTCTACATCACCGTCACGGGCACTTCCGCAGAGATGGGAGACGACGGCGCAGTAGGCCGGGGCAACAGGGCCAACGGAATGATCACACCCAATCGACCCATGAGCCTGGAAGCCACCTGCGGCAAGAATCCCATCAACCACGTGGGCAAGATCTACAACCTGCTCAGCACGGTGGCGGCCCGGCAGATAGCAGCCGAGGTGCAGGGCATTGAAGAGGTCTACATCAAAATGCTGTCGCAGATCGGCAAGCCTATCGACGAGCCGCATATTGCCAGCGTGCAGATCGTGCCCAAAGAGGGCGTGGACATGTTGAGCCTGGAGGCGGGGGCCACGGAGATCCTGGACGACTGGCTGGCCAACATTCCCAAGCTGCAGCAGATGCTGTTTAGAGGAGAGCTCAGCACCTACTGAGCTCTAAATTTATAATTTTATTTTATTCGAATACTTCGTAGCTCTGCTGTGGGGTACGCCGCAGCAGTTTGAATCCATTACCCACTCAAAATCCTCCGGAAGATGTATCTCCCTTAACACTAAAGAGAATATCATGAAAATGGCACATATCTTGATAATGTTGATGATACTGATTCCAATTTGTATGGCCTCTTCTCAAAACATAATCACAGGTAATACAACTGCGAGTGATCTGATTGCTGATCTAAGAACCTCAAACTCCAATGATCCTGCCACTTATGCTTTCGTCAAAGATATTGGTGGAGTGAACCCCTCCGAGTGGACAATGAGTTAAGCAACGTCAACTCATGGAGGGAAGTACATGAAAAAGACGAGGCGGCGCTACGACCGAGCATTCAAGATATCAGTAGTAGCTGAACTTGAGAGCGGCAAACCTCTCGCTCAGATCGCCCGCGAGCATAGCATCCATCCAGGCCTGCCCTCTCGGTGGAGAGAAGAGTTAGCTGAAAATCCCGAAAAGGCGTTTAGCGGTAATGGAAATCAGTACAAGGACCAGGCAAGGATAGCAGAACTTGAGAGGCTGCTCGGCCAAGCTCATGCCGAGATCGAGCTTTTAAAAAAAGCCTTTGCCATGACCCAAAAGAAAGCTCGGGAGGAGAGAATAAAACCGACGCTGAGGGACGATTTATGACCATCCGGGAAATCCTCTCTGACGGTCTTTCGTTGTCAATATCCCAATCCTGCCACGCACTTGAAGTGAGTCGCAGCGGCTACTACAAATGGCGGGTACAACCGGAAAGGGTCCCATCTGCGAATATGGATCTGAAGAACCAGATTCAAGAGATCGCTCTGGAATTTCCTGGCTACGGTTACAGAAGGATGACAGCAGAACTCCGATACAGAGGCTATGTCGTGAACCACAAGCGCGTGCTGGACCTGATGCGACAAGATAACCTTCTGTGCCTGAAGAAGAGATTCAAGCCGATAACGACTGATTCCAGTCATGGACTACCTGTATATCCAAACCTTCTGAAGAACATAAAGATAACCGGGCTGAACCAGGCCTGGGTCTCAGATATCACATACGTCCAGTTGCTGCATGAGCACATCTATCTCGCGGTGATCCTGGTTCTCTACAGCAGAATATGCATCGGCTTGGAGCTGTGCAGATACATTGAACAACAACTGGATATGAATGCTCTGGCAAAGTCATTAGAAAATCGATGGCCAGAAGCTACTCAAGGACTTGTTCATCATTCTGATCAGGGTGTTCAATACGCATCCAAACATTATGTAGATTGTCTTAAAGAGCACAACATCCTGGTTAGCATGTCTAGAAAAGGAAATCCATACGATAATGCGTTTGCAGAGAGCTTTATTAAAACCTTAAAGGTCGAGGAGGTATGTCTGAATGAGTACGGAACATTTGAAGAGGCTTATAGAAACATATGGCATTTTATTGAGAAAGTTTACAACAAGAAGAGGCTGCATTCTGCCCTTGGCTATAGATCTCCAGAACAGTTCGAAATGGGGGTTGCTTTAAGTACTGTTGCTTAACTAACTGTCTACTATCTGGGGTTCACTCCAGCAAGGCTTTCCAAGCCATCGGAGATAACACAAATGCAGAAGTCGCCTTTGGTAAGGCCAAAGAGCTAGGGTATAAGGATTAAATCCTGCCCATTCAATATGTGCGTAACTTACAAGTATTGCACTGTATTTTTTAAGCTACTTCTGATTCAATGACTTATTTTCAATTTAGTCGCTTTCGATTTCATGATTTAGTCCTCATCCTGTCCGTCTCCTTTATCATCTCAACCAGCACCGAGAAAACTGCCGCCTCCAGCGGGATCATCCAGCTCATAGAACGCTTCGCTGGAGTGCTTCTTAGCCATCTCCGCCACCTTTTGCCCGTAAATTTTAGTCTTCCTTCTTCAGTGCCCGGCTGGCCTTCAGCCACCTGGCCGAGACGCCCTTCACGCCAATCCTCACGCTCTCGAATCTCCGTTCCATATCTACTCACCCAGGCAGAACGTCGCAGGCCACCGTCCCTCCTCGCGCTCCTCTGGCCCGCTCTCCTCCAGCCTTCTTTGTATCATCTCCTCCACCTCGCCGGGCCGGGCACCGAAGACCTCCGCCAGGATCTCCTTGGCCGTCTCCAGCTCCATGACCCTGCTGCTGACCGCCCGCTTGGGCTCGATCGGCCTGGCCTCCTCAAAATCGATTTTATGGACTTGGCAACACCTTGAAAGTTTATATACCCACATCGACAACATTATTTATTTCTTAAAAGATAAAAAGGTTTATAAAATAGATATTACACCGCGAGAGATTGATATCTTGCTGGGCCTTCCCGGAGGTATTATTAAAACTGGCACCTTTGAGTTGCGAACTACTTTTTCTGCAATGCTTCCTAATAGGAATTTTTCCAAGCCGGTTTTGCCGATGCTGCCCATGACAATGATATCCTTTTTAGACTCTTCAGCGATCTTTAAGATTTCACTAGCAGGATGTCCTTCAACAACCATCTTTTCATATGGGACGCCTGAATTTCTTGCTAATTCTTCTACGTGCTTTGTAGCTTCTTCTCCATTTTCCAATATGATATTCCTGAGAGCTGCGGCTTCCTCTTTTGCATATGGGCGAGGGGTAAGACCTTCAAATGGCATAGGAATGTAACTACTTGTTTCAACGACATACAGTACGGTGACCTGCCCATCAGAGAGCTTGGCTAGTTCAATACCTACTTTTGCTGCTTCTTCGCTATGCTTCGAGCCATCAGTGGCTATAAGGATATTCTTTAACATGGAAACCAAAACATTAACAAAGCTCAAACATTATAATTGTTAGGGTCATTATTCACGTATCTTTTTCTTGGCGGCCCGGCCTCTCGTCTGCTCAATGTAGATGCAGAACACCCAGTCGGCCAGCTCGGCGATCTTCTGCAGGTGGGGGTCCAGCGCCGGCGCGTAGAGCAGGATGGTGGCATCCCTGGAGGTTTGCCTGAGGGCTTGGGCCAGGTACTCCACCATTTCTCCGGCATCCTCGTAGAGCAGCGGGTCATGCTCCACGATCAGGAAGCTGTGGTGGTTCTCCTCCAGATGAGAGGCGGAAAGCCTCACATCTATTCCGATTTCAAACGCCGTAAACCACTATAGTGCTAATAAAGCACTAACTTCGATCTCCTCAGAATAAGAACCGGTCTGGTTGCCGAGTTGGCCACATCATAGGCAGTGCTTCTTATCCTGCCCTTCTTGATGGCCACTGCGCCCTGAGAGCATATGGCAATAAGGGAGACATCCTCTTTCTCCGCTAAAGACCGTATCTCTTCCACAGGATGTCCGACGATGACCCTTGGAGTGACCTTCATGCCCCCCTTGGCAAGCTCCCCGACAATCTCATTGATTTTCTGAGTAGCTTCGGCGACGTTGGCATCTATCTCCTCTTCAGTTTCACCCGTTGATACAACATTGAGCAGTATCAGCTCACCGATGCCCTGAGTATTTTTGAAGAAGGAGAGTGCCACTTCGGCTGGTTGGGAGAAGTCCATGGGGAAGAGCACTTTGTCAAATATCCTGGCACAATGCTTCTCTAGATTTCCATTCTCTAGAACCTTATAAAGCATGACCAAGAGATGCGTATCTCCGAAGCGCAGAACGCCCCTGAAGACGCTTCCCAGGAAAAGGCTCTCTATCCGGCTTTTCCCTCGAGCACCCATGGCCACGAGGGTGACCTTTTCCTCTTCTGCTACCTTCTGAATGACTCTTGCCACCTCACCCTCTAATACGGAGAAGGCCCTTATCTTTACATCAATTCCCGGAGCGTCTATGATCTTCTTTTCCTCGGTCAGCTTTTTTTCCACTTCTTTGAGCTCGGCTGCAGGGTCCCAGACCCGAGTAATAACACTCCTGGATATCACACTGAGAAGTACTATCTCCTTTACGCCAGGGATCTTGCCTACACACTCAATCACCTTGCGTGCATGCTTAGAAAAATCCGTTGGAATCAAGACTTTTTCGAATATTCTTTTCCGGTCTATTTGTATTTGCGCGCGATCTGTATTTCTAATTTTAGAAAAATTCGTTATATAAAACATATTTAATTTATAGATATTCCTTGTTTTTCCCTTTTTGCCGGTCACTTCATGAGTTATTTTGACAAAAGGCTCATTATCAAACATTCTTGATAAGTATTCGAGATTGTTAGATAATGTATCTTTGCTCAAATTGTTATACTTAGTGTGGAGTATGGGCAGGAGGTCGTATATCGTTAGATCTTGAGTGCGTCGTCGGAATAGTATAAGGAGTATGTCAGTCAATAGCTCAATGTCACGTTGTTTCCCTTGTTTTATGTTCACACTCAATGATTCTTTTATATTCAAATTGAAATAATCTTCATCGTCCATTTTTACCCTTTTCAAATGGATTTCTTTCAGGCTTTCCGAATGCTGCCCTGAAACAGCACCTCTCAGGTTTTCAGAGCTTCAAGGCGCATCTACGGTGGGATACGTCTATCGAACTCTTCAGCCTTAAGAACTCAGATGGTTAGCTAAGTCCCTCGTTCTTACAGCGCAAAACGCGGCAAACTATGTATATAATCGTTATAGATACTTGTAGTTAGCGGTTGGATAAATGGAGCTGCGGGCCTGGACAGGAGTGGCTCTTCCCAGGCAGAAGCTCAGGCCACCTGAGCACCAAGACGGTGCTCCGGACAATAGACCGCCTGGCGGAAGAGGCCGGGATCCAGCGTTCTCTGGGCTCCCGGCATCTTCGCCTCCCTTTGCGCGGCCTGCTCACTGTAGATGCAGAACACCCGGTCGGCCAGCTCGGTCAGCTTCTGCAGGTGAGGGTCCAGCGCCGGCGCGTAGAGCAGGATGGTGGCCTCCCAGGAGGTCTGCCTGAGGGCCTGGGCCAGGTACTCCACCATTTCTCCGGCATCCTCGTAGAGCAATGGGTCATGCTCCACGATCAGGAAGCTGTGGTGGTTCTCCTGCAAGATAGTCATGAGCTGGAAGACGGTGAAGGCGCGGCGCACTTCCAGTTCTGTGATGTTGCGGTTCAGCCGGTTGAGGATGCGGGAGTAGTTGCCGCTGATGAAGAGGATCTTGTAGCACTGCAATTCCAGGTGGCTGTTGAGGGCACCGGCCAGCATCTCCACGGGGGCGATGAGGAGGCTGTTGGTCTCGGGGAGCAGGGAGACGGTGGGGAGGAGTTCGATTTCCACGATAGATATGGGTGGCTGCGGGGATATGAGGGCGAGGCAAGGGGGCGGGGCGAAAGTGAAGGGCGATCTAGTAAATTTTTAAAAAATGCTGAATTTAATAGAAAAATTTTGATGCCGTTTAGTTGTACCTATGGTTCGAGAGGTATCGTTTTGATGTAATCGTGCGTTAGATTTCGAAAACGTTTATCCCAAACCCAGTATCTTTTTTGCTGCCTCATAAATCACTGTCGCACCTATGCCAGAGACATATGGGTTATTGACAATACCACTAATACGCTCCTGAAGATTTGTTTTCTCCTCAATAGGTATATCGGTATTTTCAATTGCCTGCTGCAATGCCTGCAAATACACCACAGGCGTTATACTATTAATTGCAAGATCGTGACCTGCTGCATTGACCGTGCCCGTCACTCCACTAACATTTATATTAGGAGCGTTAATATTTATATGTGAGGAGCCCATCTGTTCCACCTGCTTGAACCTTCTCCATCCGCCGATCCCTAGCTTATATATCCCATAAGTTCCAGCAGCGGCGGGGTTATCGTGATTAAGTAAATCTATTAACTCGTTGATTAGCGTATCATCGGAAAATTCTAGCACGGTCAGTCCAATGCTTTCCTTTGTTTCAACATCATATGCAGGTTCTCCTCTCCTCTTTAAAAAAGGGGTAATATATTTATTATAAAGTTCCGGATTTCGGTCTAAGTCCCAAAAGAGCTCGCTAGTAATTCCAAACGTGGCCATATTTTAATTGATTTCGGAATGATTTAATTAAATCTTGTGGTCTTGGTTTCGCCAGTAGGATAACGATATTAATAATAGCCGCCCATCTACGTTCGCAATGACCGACCACCTCTCCCGCGCCCACCAGCTCCTCGCCTCAGGCCAGCTCGACGAGGCCCGCATCTATCTGGAGGAGCTCCTCCGCCAGGATCCCGAAAATACTGATCTCCTCTACAACCTGGGCCTCTGCTATGTGGACCTCGGCCAGCTCGATAAAGGGCGAGAGCTCCTGCACCACTGCCTTCAGATCGCTCCCGGCCACTCGCACGCCTGCGTGGCCCTGGCGCTCGGCTACCAGCGAGCGGGCGACCTGCCGCGGGCCAAGGAGTACACCATGCAGGCTTTGGCAGCCGATCCCGGCAATCCCGTGGCCCTCAAGAATCTGGGCGCCGAGCTTGCGACTCTCGGCCCGGAGCTGCTTGATGCGCTTGCCCAGGTTCCAATAATTACCAATAATCTATAAATTATTGGTAATTTATTGGTATCCTGGCAAATAGCGAGTGTCCCTGTAGCGCCCTTCTTTTCGCAGTTGCCCCGTCTTCTGCATCTTCTGCAGCAGATACCTTGCCCTGGCCTCGTTTACACCCAGCAACTCCTGAGCATCAGCCCTTTTTATGAAGCCGTGCTTCTTTACGTAGGCAAGGATTCTTTGCTCTTCATCTGCGAGCGGCACCTCAACCGGGGTTTTTTGATAGAACTTCACCAGAAACGTCGTCCTCTTGTCCTCGAAAACCGGCGCTGGCAGCCCCCTCTTTTGCATAGCATCCAGCATGGCATCTATGCCGCTGCCTCTGTTCTCCACCAGGTGCAGGTCCTCCATGAGCTGCAACAGCAGCAGGTTCCTGGTGGACTGCCCTTCCTTCAGCTCGTCAACGGTGACACCGCCATAAAGCCCACCAGGATTCTGGACCTCCAGGCGGTCGGCAAACATCCGCACCTGAATGTGGCTGCCGCGCACGAAGTGGCTGTAGTCCCTGTGGGCTACGGCATTGACAATGGCCTCTCGCAGGGCGACCTCCGGGTACTCGGGAATGTCCTGCCTGGTGACGCCCCGGATAAGGCTGCCCTTGCGCATATCTGGGGATAAACGCCGAACATCAGCAGCCCGGCAAGTGTGGGATGCAGGACACCTTCGACTTCAGCGACGATCTGGAGTTGCTTCAAAATTTGCTCAAAGGGCAGATTCCAGTAAGGGGCAGTGGGACGAGCTTCCTTTCTCCGCACCAGGTATTCCTCCAGCTTCGCTCTGTCCAGGTCCTGCAGCGTGGCTCTAAGGATCGGTTCCTCGTCGAACATCGGCTGGGTGCGGGAGCTTATGAAACTGAAGATCTCGTAGTCGCTCATCCGCCGGGTGGAGTTTCCCACGCGAATGAAGGATCCTTCCTGGAGACGGTGCGGACGATGGTAGCAGGGCTTCTGATCGTAAGAGATCTCCGGGACTTCTACGGCCACCACAGCCCCTCCCTCGATCTCCTCCACAGAGAAGCTGGGACGCAGGGGCGGCTCCATCTGGGCGGCCAAGCCACTGAGGTCCTCCTGCAGTTTGCGGGGGTTGCCCACGCCCACGGCCTTGAAGCCGGCGTCCTCGTCCAGGCCGAAGAGCAGTATGCCGCCTCCGGCGCGGTTGGCAAAGGCGGAAAGGGGCTTGAAGAGGTCTGCAGGGGTGCCAGTGTGTGCGGCCTTGGCTTCCACGTCCTCCAGCACCCCGTGGCGGCGGCAGAGGTCGGAGATGAGGCGGAGGATAGAGACGTGGTCCATCTGATTGTCCTATGAATCGCATCTGGACTAGACTAAGCTCATGAGCGGATAGTTCTTTTCTGCATCAAACTCCAGCCTGGCAATGACCACCTCGCCCTCGTAATCTATCTGCACCTCGGCAATAATCATGCGCCCCTCCAGCTCGCCGTATCCGAAGACGTTCTCCTTTAACATCTGCCGGTTTATGCTGACGCGAACCTCTTTCACATAGGGCTGCAAGGAGATACTCTCTTGCATTGCCTTTTCCAGGCCCGCGGCAGTCCCCAGGCTCACCGGCGCTCCCACAAACTGATGGTAGAGCGCGCCCAGTTTTATTCCCGCCTCAAAAGCGGCTATTTCCCTTTTCGTAGGCGTGAGATCACCACCGGACTGGTCAGATAGAGGGTGATAAGCGCTATCACCACAAGGGTGGCATAAAGAATATCATTCATATCATGCTGGCGAAAGAGGACCAATCCCACCACCAGAAAGATGCCGCCCAAGACCGTCATGATGCGAAGATCCTTGATCTTGGGATATGAGATGCTGCTTGTCATAAGCAGCGCCAAAAACAGCATGAGCACAATGGTGAGAGTCGGCCTGCCTAAAAGAACGCTGGCAGAAAGAGCTATGCCCGCCGCAGGAATGGGAAGCCCTTCAAAGAACTGATCGCTTTTGCCGGAGACGACATTGAACCTGGCCAGGCGCAGCGTTCCGCAGAGCAGAAAGAATATGCCCACCGGCCAAATGTGGGGGGGAAGATGAAAGGCGGAAATAGCAAGAAAAACCGGAGCCGTGCCAAAGGAGATCAGGTCCGCTAAAGAGTCTAGGTTGGCCCCCAGGGGACTGCCGCCAACCTTTCGCGCCAAAAATCCATCCAGGCCGTCGGCCATTGCTGCCAATAGTATGAACACCACTGCGTACTGGGGAGAATTGCCGCCCCAGGCCCTGCCTGCGGCAAGAATTGCCAGGAATCCGAAAACGACATTTAAAAGGGTGAATAAATCCGGCAGCCGCAAGACTCGGAAGACATTCATGAACTCCTCACTGCAACCACGGTCTCTCCAGCCCGGACCTTGTCGCCGAGGCCAACTTGCAGACTGTAGCCACTGGGAATGCTGACTTCCACCCGCGAGCCGAAGCGGATCATGCCTATCCTCTCTCCTCGCGACACCTGATCTCCGGGTCCAACATAGCAGACGATCTCTCTGACCAGGGTTCCCGTTATCTGACGCAGCTCCATGTCTCCGTCATCGGTCTCTAAATGCATCCTGTTCTGCTGATTCTTGCATGCCCGCCCCATAAAAGCCGGAAGATGAGTGCCTTTTCTGTATTCGATATCGCGCACCACTCCATCCAGAGGCGCCCGGTTTACATGCACATTGGAAGGACTCATAAAGATGGTGATTTTTTGCGGCGTGGCCTGGATGATTTTTCCGTCGGCAGGGGAAAGCATGCCTTCCCCTCTGGGTAGGCGATCCGGGTCCCGGTGAAAGAAGATCATAAAAACAAAGATCATAAAAACAAATCCCGCCAAAGCCTCGGCTGACATGTACCAGTTTCCTGCCACAGCCAGCGCCGCAGTGAGAAACATGGGCACCGATACCCATGCGGTGGAATCTTTTGCCAACTTCATGCTGCATCTCCCCTTCCAGGTTTGATCTCTGTTGCCAGCTCATCAATGATTGATAAAAGCTCCGGCAAGAGCAGGAATACCAGGTAAGATATGGCCAGGAGCGCTATTGTCGATCCCGCCTTGGCTATGATATTATGGGCGATATCAAAGCTGCCTTCCCCAAACCAGCTCCATCCGTAGGCCATGAGGACAAATCCATTTCTCGCAATGTTCAAGAGATAGATGGAGAATGTGGATGCAGCCAATGCCTTCAGCCTGCGACCCAGAGGCGCCTCTACCGATAAAATCACTCCCGCGAATAAGGCAATGCTCTCAATGGCCGTGCAGGCCAAGATGATCTCCACCGACCGACCGTTGAGGCTCATTATGTTCCAGCTCTCCATGATCACGGGGACGGAGAGGAAATTCAGCATCTTTGCGGTTATAAGGGTGGTAAATCCAATCAGTCCGACCTGAAGAGCCTGTACTTCGGCAAAAGGAAAATAGATCATTCCACAGGCAGCAGCCGCATAGCTCGCCCAATAGCATGCCTTTGATGAAAAGCCCCGGCCCATCACAATCCTGGCCATGTAGAAGCTCAAGAGACCTGCCGCCAAGAAGAGAGCCGCATTGAAGTAGTCCTCTATGGCCAGATAATGCTCGATCTGGCCGAGCCAGAAGAAGGCAAAGAGGGCCCATCCCAAAGCGGCGACACGGCTGCTCCCTGCCAAGGCTGATGCTAAGAGCAAGGACAAACTAATCCAGAGCAGATAGGAAACCAGCCATTCCAGCATCATCAATCCTAGAAGTACCACAGGTTTATTTAGCATTATCTACTTACAACCCTCTGTTGTGATTTTAGGATAGGGGCCGGGGATAAATCGTTAGATAGGTTTGGTCAAAGATGAATCGAAATATTTTAATTCTCATTTCTGCTGTAAGCTTAATTTTGGCAGCCTTCTCTTGTGCACAAGCAGCAAAGCTTCCAACTAATGCCGACCAGAAGATCGATTCGGCACTTGCAGAGATGTTAGACCAGGGGAATGAGGAAAAGATCCCAATAATTGTGATGCTTAATGCAAATTCCAATCAAGACCTTCTTATCCCAGAGGATCTCATTTCCAACGAACTCACTGTCAAGTACGTATATCGGCTCATTCCTGGCCTGGCAGGAGAGGCAAACGGCAAAGCCATAAAAAAAATTGCAGAAAGCGACCGGGTATCGGGAATTTTTTTTGACGGCAGAACACAAATATTTTCACCCGATAAGAACTCATCTCTGCAAGAATCAATCTTTCAGGAAGAATATATATCACCGGCTCAAATTATAAAGGCAGACAAGCTCTGGGAGAAGGGGATCGACGGCCAGGGAATAACCGTGGCTGTAATTGATTCGGGCATAGACAAGAATCATCCCGACCTGACCGGCAAGGTAATAGCCGAGAAGAATTTCCTGGCAGACGAGATCACGGCAGACGATCTGCTGGGCCATGGGACGATGGTTGCAGGAATCATTGCCGGCTCAGGTGCAGCCTCCAATGGAAGGTATAAGGGAATTGCCCCCGGAGCAAAGCTGATCAGCGTCAAAGTAATCGACGGCAAAGGGGACGGTAAAGTATCGGATATCATCGCCGGCATCGAGTGGGCCGTTTACAATGGGGCCGATGTCTTGAGCCTCAGCCTGGGAGGCATAAATCTGGGCGAGACCAATCCGCCTATAACCATGGCGGCGGACAATGCCGCCGGTGCCGGAGTCGTGGTCTGCGTGGCGGCAGGCAACCGCAACAGCAGCGAGGCGCAGGGACAGGTAAAGGGCGCTTTTGCCAAGGGAATAGGCAATTCCGACGTGGGGATCTCTCAGCAAGAACAATCCGATGATAAAAATGTGCTGCTTCTATTTGTGCCCATTGTGCTGGCTCTGCCTCCCGGTCTGATCGACTCCCCGGGAGACGGCGTAAAGGTCATCACCGTAGGGGCGGCAGATAATAATGGGCGCATGGCTGGCTTTTCCGGCTCAGGGCCCACCAGGGACGACAGAATCAAGCCCGACGCAGTCGCACCCGGTGTAGACATTATCTCCACTGTGCCTTCCGGCCTGAAGAGGCCGGTTTATGTAGACGATTATTATGCGCGTGAGTCGGGCACCAGCCTCTCTACTCCGGTCGCAGCAGGCCTGTGTGCACTGCTCTTGCAGGCAAACGGCAACCTAACCGCAGCAGGCGTCAAGGCGGCCATGACCCGGGGAGCAACAAAACTGAACAACACCTTGAGCGAGAGTTACGAAGAGTACTATCAGGGTGCAGGAATGCTGGATGCTCTTTCTTCTTATGATCTGCTTGAGAATAGTAGTAACAGTATTGGCAGTAGCAGCATCTGTGGAGTGATTCCGGACCGCTGGACGGCCGGCCGCTGGGCCTACCTGCCGGCAGGAAAAGGAGTTTATGTGGGACTGGATACGGGCGCGGACAGGCCGCAAAAGAAGATATATGCACTCGCGCCGGGCGATGACGATTGGAATTTGCGCTTTGTGTTCTTCAGTGATATGGAGATAAAAAATCTCAAGACGGCCGTCAAAGGCGGCGTATCCGACTGGGTAAGCCTGCAGGCCCTTCCGGAAACCATTCTGGCCAACGACCAGAAGGTCTTCGCGGCATCAATAACTGTGCCGCAGGACGCCCTGCCTGGACTTTATAACGGCACCATTGAGATCTCAAAAGAAAATGAGAACCTGCTTGAGATTCCCATCAGCGTTAATGTGGCCAGCCTCCTCAATATCTCCAGAGGAGTGGGAAATAAGACAGGATCGCTTATTGGAAACCAATGGCGTTACTACTATCTGGAAATGATGCCCGGGACCAGCGAGTTTGAAGCATCTTTAGAGTGGCAGCAGGACACCAACCTCGACCTCTTCCTGCTCTCCCCCACGAGCGAGTATTACACCGACGAGAAGAACAGCCGGCCAAAGATAAAGAAGATACAGGCCCCGCCCTCGGGAAAATGGCTTATTGCCGTGCACAGCGAGAATGCAACGCATCCGGCCAACTACACACTGCATGTGGAACGATCTCAGTTAGAGACGGCCCCCATCCGCTGGAATTTAGATTCGGCAGCTCCAGGCACGAGCACTAAAACCCAGTTTGCAATGAGAAACCTCGGTCTGACTCTACGTAACCTCAGCTATGGCGGCGTGATTGAGAATACCACTTCGCAGGATCTCAAAGGAACGGTTTTATACAAGAAGGTCTGGGAGTATACCGTAAACGCTACAAAAAGCACGAAAAAGCTCTCTGCCAGTCTATTTAGCGACGACAAGACCAATTCCAGCGAGCTGATGCTGGTCTTTGAAAATCCGGGCGGCGAGCCTGTCGATGCTCTCTTGGATTCCGGAGATCTGGGGCCGCTGGAGATGACAAATCCCGAGATCGGAGCCTGGAAGGTCAAAGTCTACGGATATGATGTTCCGGATGAGGGTCAACCTTTTCGCATTCTGCTCAAGAGGTATGCAGAGGATCCCTGGAGCTGGATTGAGACCAGCGGCCCGGAGAAGATCGACAGCAACGAAAATGCGAGCCTTGAAGCCAATCTCACTATTCCCAAAGAGGTATCGCTTCCGAGGCTTGATGGATACATAAAGATCTCCTCGGACAGCCACAACTTTGAGATTCCGGTGAGCTTAACTATAGCCGGCACCAGGCTGGAGGGCTTGACTGAAGAAGAGGTAATGGACAGCGACAACGACGGACTCTTTGATATGCTGACTTTAGACTTTGGCCTGAACATCACAGCTCCCGGAGAGTACAGGCTAAAAGGAGTGCTGTCCGATTGTCGCGGCGGCAGGATTGAGGCAATAGATAGCAGCTTTGCCTTGTTGAAGAGCGGGGGCATATTGGTCAATGTGAGCGGCACCGATATCTGGAGGAATGGCAAGTGCGGGCCGATGATGATTCAGAACCTGATACTCTACGATAAGAGTGGAAGCTACATCGATCGATTCGACAAAGAGATCACCATAAACCGAGAGCCAAAACAGTTCCAGGCCCCAGCCGCCTATTTGACTGGAGAGTATGTCAATCGCACCGCGCAAAATTCCATCGCCATCGGGGTAAATGTGACCGCCATAAAGCCCGGCAGCTTTGAGCTGCAGGGCACCATTGTGGATGATGATGGAATGGTGCTGGGCAAAGAGAGCGTGCAGAGCGACCTGCACGCCGGCAATGCTACAATGCTATTACAGTTTGATCCCAGCCGGTTCATGAAAGAGGAAGCCGTCTCTGCCGTGCATCTTGTGGATCTGGTCCTCAGCCGGGGGACAGAGGAGCTGGAGAGGATAGATTACGCCTGGAGCTCGGAGAATATGGACCCGCAGGCATTTAAAGCCGGCCTGGGTCCGAAGAGCAAATCCTCCGGGCTTCCCGTGGTCAAGCTGGACGGCGCCAGCGGGATTCGGCTGGAGAACGGCACGGCTGTCATTTCCTGAAAGCCGCCTCTGCAGGTCTGCGAATATAAACTGGAAAACAAGCACTTTGAAGCGGCCTTGAAGACTGTCAAGCCCACTGCCTCCGAGGCGGACATTTACAAGAGGTTTGCCGGAACCAGGGCGTGAGCCCAGTGAAAGCCTGGCCTGTGGCCGGAGATTTCCGGCCTTCCCGGTAAATTTCATTTTTTCCTGTTCCTGGCAGTTTCGAATATGTTTTTAATGATATCTATATTATAATATTAACCACAAAGCGCACCAAGCTCACAAAGAACTCACAAAGACTATCAAAAGGGCTGTTACAGTGGCCAAGGCAGGGGCGGCTCTGTCGGCAGGCATCCTTTAAGGGCCTTTAATGCCACATCAGGCACCAGTTGCAGATTTCGATTGGGCCACGGATTTTCAGCTGTGGATTGCTCGAAAAACAGGTCAAAAACATGCGACGTTCCGTCCCATGATCCATGCCCGCTCATAAGCTCGTGCCCGCACGCGCGCACGAGCGGGATGCAGGGCATTTTCGGGAGGGAAGGCAGCAAGCAGCACGAGCGGCAATGAGTGGATGCCGTTATTCTAGTATGTGACCCTTCAGCCCTCTCTCCGCGTCACCATTTTCTCGACTTCATCGAAGTATCCGGGCTGGCGCATTTCTTCAAGCTCTTCTGGAGTGAAGAACACCTGCCAGGGCCTGGGGCGAACTACAAGCTTTGTCCTCCCGCCTTGCACAATACGCTCCACAAATACGAGCCCCTTTTTCTCCAATCGCAATATTGATGAGTGCGTGCGGCCTGCAGTCCAGCCATTCAGCTTAGAGAGCT